>CAYPAH010000011.1:0-10954 GCA_964408655.1 uncultured Oscillospiraceae bacterium
CGTTGATCCCGACGCTGTTGATATAATCAGGCGCAATGAGACGCGGCTTTCCGGCGGCAAGGCGGACATGAAGAAGATCCGCGATTATGCCGTTGCAAGCGACCTTTCGGACGAAGCAAAGTATCAGCAGTTTTGCGAATGGGTAGACGTAGAATACTTTACCGACTACGTTATTGCGCAGACATTTTTTGCTAACGGCGATATGTTTAATCAGAAATACTGGAGATCGCAGGATTATAAAGTAAAATGGCGTCCGGTGTTCTATGATTTGGATCTTGGCTTTAGCTCAAGCAGTCCTTCGCGGAATATTCTTCCCAACTATTTTAAAGTTGAGGGCGTGCCATCGCAGGACGGTTCGCTGACAAATATGGATATTTTCTGCGGTTTGCGAAAAAACGCCGGATGGTGCGATCGATTCTGCGCCAGATATGTTTATGTGGTATACAATTATCTTACGGCTGAAAAAATAACCAGGCTTCTTGACGATTATGCCGCGCAGCTAAAGCCCGAAATGGAACGCCATATCAAAAAATGGGGCGATCCGTCTTCATTTTCAACATGGGAGAAAAATGTATCAAGTCTTCGCAAATGCATTGAGGATCGCGCAGATTACGCTTTAAAGGCGCTTAAATCCGAATTTAGTCTCAGCGATGCACAAATGCAATCATACATTGCCTTAGCTCAAGGCGAAGCAGAAATAACGCCCATTCAGCCTTAAAAGAGATTCTGCGGATTGATCTCTATGTTTATGCGATAATCGTTACTTCTCTCTTTTATGGACGAATATATGGCATCCAGAGCAGTCTGGGTGCTTTTTGTGCGCGCCAGCTTTATTAAAACCTGATAGCGAAACAAACCCTGGCGGCGTGCGACGGGCGCGGGAGAAGCATAGAGCATGAGCAGCTCGCGCGCGTCTCCGCCGTTTTGGATTATTGCGTCCGTTATCGCGGGGCGAAGCTCTTGAGCGCATTTTTCTGAAGCCGCATATAGCTGCTCGACGTTTTCACCAAGAAAGAGCACTCGCGCAAAAACGGCAAAAGGCGGAAACATTCCGTTTCGGCGCATTTGTATCTCTTGCTCATAAAAGGATGGATAATCGTGAGCGGCAGCAAGAGTTATAGCGGGGTGCTCCGGAGAATAGCTCTGTATGACTACAAAACCACGCTTCTCGTCCCTTCCGGCGCGGCCGGCTACCTGCGTGGTAAGCTGAAATGTTCTTTCCGCGCTGCGAAAGTCGGGTATATGCAGCGTTGCATCCGCCGCGATTATACCGACCAATGTAACATTAGGGATATCAAGCCCTTTAGCCACCATTTGCGTGCCGATCAAAACCTGCGCTTCACCGCTTGTAAAGCGATGCAGTATTTCGTAATGCGCATTTTTCCCCTGCGTGGTGTCCATATCCATGCGAATAGAGCTGATTTGGGGAAATTGTTTGTGAAGCGCCTCCTCAACCTGCTGCGTGCCTACACCGAAATACTTTATATAGGGTTTTCCGCATGAGGGGCATAACTCGGAAAGCTTTTGCGAATATCCGCAGTAATGGCATTTAAGCCGCGAGTCATGTTTATGAAAGGTCAATGAAACGTCGCAGTTGGGGCATTTGAACACATAACCGCAGCCGCGGCAGGAAACAAAGGTAGAATATCCTCTGCGATTGATAAAGAGTATAGCCTGTTCTCCCGCTTCAACGCAGGCGCGAAGCCTTTCCTGCAATGCTGCGCTGAAAATGCTTGTATTTCCATTCATAAATTCGCTGCGCATATCAACGATCTGAACCTCCGGCATAGGATAATCGTTTATCCGGTGCGGAAGGGATAAAAGCGTATAGCGTTTGCGCAAAGCCCTGTAATAGCTTAAAAGTGAAGGGGTTGCGCTTCCAAGAAGCAGCACGGCGTTATTTAATCTGCACCTTTTGGAGGCTGTCTCAATAGCGCTATAGCGCGGAGTTATCTCTGAAACATATGAAAGCTCGTGCTCTTCATCGATGACGATAAGACGAAGATCGCTAAGCGGAGCAAATACGGCGCTTCTTGCGCCGACTACGACGCTTACTGCGCCTATGCGTATTCTGCGCCATTCGTCATATCGTTCTCCAGCGGAAAGGTGGCTGTGCAAAACGGCGACACGGTTGCCGAAACGGCTGCGAAAACGCTCAACGGTCTGTGGCGTGAGGGCGATCTCAGGAACGAGCACTATAGCTGTCCCTCCCTCATCTATCACCTTTGAGATAGCCTGCATATACACTTCGGTTTTGCCGCTTCCGGTAACGCCGTGAAGAAGGTATGTTCCGCTTTTTTGGTCAAGACCATCACAAACGGCGTCAAGCGCGCGCTGCTGCTCCGCCGAGAGAAGCTTTGGGTAGCTTGGCTTGCTTGGAATACCGGCAAAAGGATCGCGAAAGCTTGTAAAGCCCTGCTCGCAAATAAATCCTTTTTGTAAAAGCGCCGAAATTGCGCTTGAAGCGCCGGGAATAAAGGCGCAAAGATCATGGACGCTCATAGGTTTTTTGCACTGCGATAAAAGCTCAAGCACTTCGCCTTGCTTTGGAGCGCGGTATGAACCGTCTTTTTTTCTTAGAGAAGAAAGCATAGTCTCGCCGTCTTTTTCCGGCGAAAGCATAACGATGCGGATGTTTTTTTCTTTTACCCGTCCCCCGCGAAGCTCTGCCGGTATCATCAAGCGCAAGGCTTCGGCTAAGACGCAATGATAATTTTCACGCATCCAGTATGCAAGCTCAAGCTGCTCCTGAGACAATGCGTTATATGCTTCAAGAGTACGCAGAATAGATTTTATCTGATATTCGCAGGGCGCGACATTTTCTGATAAAGAAAGCACAAAGCCTTCCGTGGGCTTGTTGCCTGCGCCAAAGGGCACAAGCACGCGATGCCCTACGCAAAGCTCCATATCCTCAGGAACCCGATAGGTAAAAAGCCTGTCAACTTCCGTGTGTGCTATATCGATTATTACTTTTGCGTACAGAAGAAAGGCCTCCTTTTTTATGGCAATAATATTGACGCAGGGCGCTGGGCGCTCTGCGTCATAAAGCTGTTATTCCTGAGCGAACAATCGGTCGATAAGCCAGTCGGCTAAAGCGCGCTTTGACATAAGTCCGCTTTTTTCTGACGAGCCGTCGGACTTATATAACGTGACGGCGTTGTTATCTACCCCAAAACCGGCTTCTTTTGATGACACGTCGTTCGCGGCGATCATGTCGAGATTCTTTTTTTTCAGCTTTTCACAGGCATTTTTCTCTAATGCTTCTGTTTCGGCGGCAAAGCCCATCATGCGCTGATGCTTTTTTCTTTTTCCTATTGAGGCAAGAATATCCTGAGTGGATCTAAGCTTTAAATTAAGCCCGTCCTCCTGCCCATTCTTTTTTATTTTCTGTTCGCTGCGCTCTTCGGGCGTAAAATCGGCGGGAGCGGCGGCCATTATCACCGCGTCGCAAAGGTCAAAGCGGGCGTTGATGGCCTCGAACATATCCTGAGATGATATTACGTCTACACGGCATACTCCCGAGGGCGTTTCGCAATGCACCGGTCCGCTGACCAAGGTAACGTCGGCTCCGCGCATTTGTGCGGCTTCCGCAAGGGCATATCCCATTTTGCCAGATGAGCGGTTAGTGATATAACGCACGGGGTCGATTATCTCCTGCGTGGGTCCTGCGCTTATAAGAAGCTTTTTGCCGGCAAGATCCTGCTTTCCGGCAAGCTGTCGAAGCGTTGCGTCAACTATTCTTTCAGTTTCGGCAAGGCGGCCAACGCCTGTGTCGCCGCAGGCAAGCAAGCCGGTGGCGGGTTCTATGAATTGATATCCCCTGTCCTTTAGGGACTGGATATTATGTTGAACCTGTTCGTTCAGATACATATTGGAATTCATAGCCGGTGCAACAAGTATCGGAGCCTTGGTCGCAAGCAATGTTGTCGTAAGCATATCGTCAGCTATTCCGGCGGCGGCTTTTCCGAGAAAATTAGCGCTCGCGGGAGCTATCAGAAAGCAATCGGCGCGTTTGGCCAGAGAAATATGCTCTATCTCCCAAGGCGTGCTGCGCGAAAACATATCCGTTACTACCGGAGCATGAGATAAACTTTCCAAAGCCAGCGGAGTGATAAATTCCGTGCCGGCTTTGGTCAGTATAACGCGCACATCGACGTCATGCTTTTTTAACTGACTTATTATGTCGCATGCTTTATATGCGGCGACCGAGCCGGTTATTCCAAGCACGACGCATTTCATAGCGTGTATTCCTCGGGGAAATCAATTTTAAGATCATCGTTATAAAGCTCATCCACCGCAACGGACACGGGCTTGCGGTTGCCGATTCTTTCAGGTTCGCTGACGAGCTGACGGGCGCGCTTGGCTACTACCGTTACCAGCATATAGCGGGTGCCTACCTTATCCTGAAGCTCATTGAGTGCCGGTTTATTCATCATAATGCTTATTTTCCTCCTTGAAGTTGCTCTATAATATCTGTGCTGCGGATCGTTTTAAGCCTTTCCGCATTTATTATGCTGTGCATATCGCCTACCGCGGTCTGCAATACGTCGTTCACAACGATATAATCATAATCCTTCATGCATTTTAACTCTATATTGGCCTCGCGTAAACGCTTTTGTATGCTTTCCTCATTTTCCGAGCCGCGTCCGCGAAGACGGCTTTCCAGCGCTTCTATTGACGGCGGAGCAATAAAAATGAAAACTGCGTCGGAACATTGGGCTTTCACCTGTCTTGCGCCCTTAACATCTATATCGAGAACGACGTCAAAGCCCTCCGAACGCATTTTAGCAACATAATCCTTTGGCGTTCCGTAATTGCTCAGGCCGAAGTTTTTTGAATGCTCAAGAAAAAGATTGTTTTCGACCATTTCATCAAATTCTTCCTGTGTTTTGAAAAAATAGCTTACGCCGTCCCTTTCGCCGGGACGGGGAGCGCGGGTAGTGACGGAAACGGAAAATGTCAGGCGGGAATCCTGCGTAAAAAGCGAATTGCACACAGTACCCTTGCCGACTCCGGAGGGACCTGAAACTATGATGAGCATACCCTGATTCATGCTTGATCCTCCCGTTCGAGATTGGCTACGCGGCCTGCTATCGTTTCCGCTTGAAGAGCGGATAATACAACATGTTCACTGTCCATAATAATAACGGCGCGAGTTCTTCTGCCGTGCGAAGCGTCGATAAGCCTGCTGCGTTCACGGGCTTCCTGAACGATGCGCTTGGTCGGGGCGCTGTCGGGGGCTATTATTGAAATAATACGGCCGACGGAAACAATGTTTCCGAAGCCTATATTCACAAATTTGACTGCCATATGCCCTCTTCTCTATTCGATATTTTGTATTTGCTCGCGTATTTTTTCGATTTCGGCTTTACCGTTTAAAACCAGATTTACTATATCGGTATCGCTGGCCTTTGAACCCATGGTGTTAAACTCACGATTCATTTCCTGCACCATAAAGTCAAGCTTTCGTCCGGCAGGTTCATCGCTTTCAAGCAGCTCGCGATATTGGCACACATGGCTGCGCAGGCGAACTATCTCTTCATCTATGCTGGCTTTATCGGCAAACAAAGCGACTTCGGTAGCGAGTCTTTGGCGATCTACCTCAACGGAGCCAAGCAGATTTTCAATACGCTCGTTAAGCTTGCTGCGATATTCTTCAACAACGACGGGTGCGCGCAGTGCGATTCTTTCGCCTATTTCGTCAACTATCGCGGCGCGGGAATATAAATCATTGAATAACCTTTGACCTTCGGCTGTGCGCATGACCTTGAGTTCTTCGATAGCAGCAGAAAGAGTGCTCACGGCAAGCGCGCAAACCGCGTCCCTATCCTCTTCCGCTTCAGAAATTTCAGTAACATCAGGAAGGCGCAGCGCGGAGTTGAGAGTTATATCATCTTTTAACTGCATTTCGGCGTTGGCCGCCCTTGCCGCAGAAAGATATTGCTGCAAAAGCGCCGTATCGATCAATACGGTTCTTGCGTCGTTGCGTCTGTTGCTATAGTTCACATATACGTCAACATGGCCGCGCGATAAGCTTTTTTGCAGCACGGCGCGAAGCGAATCTTCAACGAAACCAATATGGCGCGGCATACGATATGATAAATCGAGATAACGATGATTTACGCTTTTCAGTTCTATGGTCATCTCACGGCCGTTTTCACTGCGGCTAGCCCTGCCGAAACCTGTCATACTGTTAATCATGGCCACAACCCTCCATTATCTAACCTTTTCATATTATCATAAAAGGAGTTAATATTCAAGCGCGGTAAAGCGGTATGCGGCCTTTAATCCTGCCTGTTTTCTCCGATCATCTCGAAAAATTCCGATTCAGATATAACAGTTATGCCAAGCGCTATCGCCTTATCAAGCTTGCTTCCCGCGCTTTCTCCGGCTATGACATAATCGGTCTTTTTGCTTACACTGCCCGCCGCTTTTCCTCCGAGAGACTCTATTTTTGTTTCCATGCCCCGCCGGTCAAGCCTTTCCATTGTTCCGGTAACAACAAAGGTCTTTCCGCTTAGCGGCGTATTTTCCAAAGATATCTCTTCATCTACCGGATGCACACCGTGACTTATCAGCGCGTCTATCTGCCGCATAATCATAGGATCGTTCAAGAAAGTAAGTATACTGTCGGCGACGATTTCACCAACGTCGTTTATCGCGCAAAGCTCGTCGCGGGTGGCCTGCTTAAAGCGTTCGAAGCTGCCGAAATGCCTTGCGAGATCCCGCGCCGTTTTTTTGCCGACGTTAGGAATGCCAATGGCGAAAAGGAATGCGCCCAGCGAAGGACTTTTGCTGTTTTCAAGCGAATCGAGCAAATGCTTCGTTTTTTTATCGCCAAAGCCGGAAAGAACGCGAAGCGAGGCGGCGTCGAGAGAATAAAGCTGAGGAATGTTTGAAAGCCCAAGCTGCTCGACAAACAGTTCGGCTGTTTTATCTGAAAAGGTATCGATGTCCATAGCCTCGCGAGAGGCATAATGAACAAGGCGCGCCACTATCTGCGGTTTGCATGAGAGTGAATTTGTGCAGTAAAGATGTGCTCCGCGCTGTTCAACATGCGCACCGCATGAGGGACAGCGACTCGGTTTTTCTATGGCTCGTTCAGGTATATCGCCTTCTACCGCTCCGAGTATTTCAGGAATAACTTCATTGCTGCGGCGCAAAAACACGCGCGAACCAATGCCTACGCGCTTTCGTTGGATATCGTCATAGTTGTTGAGCGTTGCATGGCTTATTGTGGCGCCGGCAAGCTCAACTGGCGAGAGATGCGCTCTCGGAGTAAGCTTTCCTGTGCGCCCGACCTCCCAGCTTACATCAAGAACGGTGGTCGTAGTTTCTTCCGCGGCGAATTTATACGCTATCGCCCAACGCGGAAAGCGTTCGGTGGCTCCCATGGCTCTTCGCGTAGCGAAATCCGTTATTTTAAGAACCATTCCGTCGATCAGAAAATCAAGCTTCCCGCGGTTTTGCTCAGCGTCGTCAATAGAGGCGCACACGCTGTCAATATCGCTGAAAAAACGTATGGCGCCGCTGACGGGAAAATGATTTTCCTTGAGAAAAGCGAGCATTTCTTCTTGATCGCTTAGCTCCTTGCCATCAATATAACCTATGTTATAGCTGAACCAGTCAAGTTTACGTTTTGCAGTTACGTTCGGATCGAGATTGCGAAGCGCTCCGGCTGCGGCGTTGCGGGCATTTTTCAGCGGTTCATCAGAGATTTGGTTATATGCTTCAAGCACGGAAAGACGCATATAACACTCTCCCTGCACCTCCATTTCACCCTTAAAAGGTATTGAAAGCGGCACAGAGCGTATAGTCTTGATCTGCGGCAGTATTGCTTCGCCGATTATGCCGTTGCCTCGCGTGGCTGCCTGAACGAGCTTTCCGCCGCTGTAGCTCAGGTTTATGGT
This sequence comes from uncultured Oscillospiraceae bacterium, assembly GCA_964408655.1. Taxonomy (GTDB): domain Bacteria; phylum Bacillota; class Clostridia; order Christensenellales; family CAG-138; genus JAQVRG01. Next base: position 7,911 of record CAYPAH010000011.1, read on the forward strand.
CAAACCGTCAAATTTGTATTCAAGAGCATAGCGTGGCTTTGGCAGTCCAAGCTGTTCGCAGTTTTTTTCTGCGCGCGCGGCCCAACTCATAAGCTCTTCTTTACTGCGGACCTTATCTAAGCTCCAAAGCCTTTGTTTATGGGTGTATGGAGAAAATTTATCGAGAACCTCTCCTCCAACGCGCTGGGTGGGAGAATCGGGAAGGACTATTCCGCTTTGCCTCTCAAGCGCAAGCAGCTCGTCAAAAAGAGCGTCATATTCTGCGTCGCTCACCTTAGGCGAGTCGTTCACATAATAATCGGCGGCATAGCCGTTAAGCAGTTCAACAAGCTCACGCATTCTATCGTTCATGGTCGAAACTCCTCATTCAATAGCTTTGATCGGGGCGTAGGCGGCCGCGAATTTTTTCTTTTCTCCGTTGTTAAAGTCGATATATACGGTCATGGCGTTTCCGCTGCCGGATATTTCCATTATGGTTCCTTCGCCAAACTTATCGTGTTTTACGCGCTGATGCAGCTCAAAGCTCTTGGGCACAGCTTTGTTGAGCGCAGCGGCAGCGCCGCTTGCAGGCTTATGAACACCGAAGCCGTTGCTGGGCGGAACGCGAACGGTCTTTTCACGCTTGCCCCATGTTGAATTCTCATGCTGAGGATGTTCTCCGCCGCCGGATATTTCGGGTGAAAAACGCGGAGAAAGATCGTTTATAAGCGCAGCGGGTATTTCCTCTAAAAATCTTGAAGGGCGATTCCAGGAATAATTCCCGAAAAGGCTGCGCTGCTTTGCGTTCAGCAGATAGAGCCGTTCTCTTGCGCGGGTTATCCCGACATAGCAAAGCCGTCTTTCCTCCTCAAGACCGCTGTTTGAAAGATCGTTGCAGGCTCTTGAAGAAGGAAACACGTTTTCTTCCATTCCGGGAATGAATACAATATCAAATTCAAGCCCTTTTGCGCTGTGCAGCGTCATAAGCGCCACGGCGTCGCTGCCCTCCTGCATTCCGTCGATATCGGCGATCAAAGCCACGTTTTCAAGGAAGGAGGAAAGAACGCTTTCTTCATCCTCCGCACCGGTCTCAAATTCCTTGATATTGCCTATCAATTCGCGAAGGTTATCCATTCTGGATTCGAGCTCGCCCTTTTTATCTTCGGCTTTAAGATACTCTTCGTATTCAAGGGACACTATCATGCGTTCTGTAAACTCAGAAAGCGGTATGGTGCGCTGCATCGCGGTAAACTGCAAAATAGTGTCAACAAAGGGCTTCAGCTTGTTGTGAAGCTTTGCTGAAATACCTTCGCCTGATATTGCGCATAGCAGCATGGGTATACCCTGCTCCTCCGCCGCCTGAGACAGCTCGCTTATCGAGGCCGCGCCTATTCCCCTGCGAGGAACGTTGATAACGCGCATAAGCGCCACGTTGTCGGCTGGATTTTGCAAAAGGCGTAAATAGGCAAGCATATCCTTGATCTCACGGCGCTCATAAAAGCGAACGCCGCCATAGACCTTATATGGAATGCCGTAATTTACGAGCATACTTTCAATTACGCGGCTCTGCGCGTTCATTCGGTATAAAACCGCGCAATCCCCGTATTTTCTGCCTTCCCGAGCCGCGCTTAATATCTGCTTGCAGATAAAGTCAGCTTCTTCACGCTCGGTAGAAGCCGAATATAAAACGAGCTGCTCGCCCTCGCCCTTAGTCGTCCATAGTTTTTTTGGCTTACGGCCAATGTTATGACTGATGACCGAGTTGGCGGCGTTAAGGATATTCGCGGACGAGCGATAGTTCTGCTCAAGTCTTATGATCTTTGCGCCGGGGAAATCCTTTTCAAAGCCGAGTATGTTTCTTATATCGGCGCCGCGCCAGCCATATATACTTTGGTCATCGTCGCCAACCACACAAATGTTGCCGTGATCGCGGCAAAGCAGCTCGATCAAGCGGTATTGCACGCTGTTGGTGTCCTGATATTCATCGACTAGAACATAGCGGAAACGGCCGCGGTATTTTTCCAGCGCTTCCGGACTTTCGGTGAAAAGCTTCAGGGTTATGAGAAGCAGATCGTCAAAGTCCATCGCGTTTGCTTCAAGCAGCGCCTTTTGATAAAGACGGAAGATCTTTACGACCGAGGTATCGGAATATGAATCATCCATCAAATATTGCTCTGGATCTTCTGACTTGTTTTTTGCGTCGCTGATCTTTGTTTTGATCTCGCGCTTGGGTATCTCCTTATCTGATATTCCAAGCCTTTTCATTATTTCACCGATAACGCTTAGCTGATCGGCGTCGTCGTAGATCACAAAAGAGCGTTCGCGGCCAAGCTTATCGATATCTCTTCTGAGTATGCGGACGCAGCAGGAATGGAAGGTCGTAACCCACATATCGGAAGCATCCGCGCCCACCAATTCTTCAACGCGCTCGCGCATTTCGCTTGCGGCTTTGTTTGTGAAGGTAAGCGCCAGAATGGAATACGGAGAAACTCCGTGCTCAACAAGATTGGCGATACGGTAAGTTAAGGCCCTGGTCTTTCCAGAGCCTGCTCCGGCGAGGACAAGCAGTGGACCTTCTAAGCTGTCCACTGCCTGTCTTTGCATATCGTTTAAAACATTTACATCAAGCATAGCTTATGCGCGCAGCTCTGCGCCGAGCTTTTTTGATAAGGTTTCGATAATGGCGCTCATAGCTCCGGTGATATCGTCATCTGTGAGCGTGCGCTCGGGATCTCGCAGGGTGAAGGTATATGCCATGCTCTTTTTGCCTTCGGGGATGCCCTTGCCCTGATATACGTCAAAGAGCTCTATATCCTCAAGCAATACCTTTAGATGCATGGACTTGAGAGCGCACACTATCTTTGCGTTGGACATATCATCATCTACGACAACGGCGATGTCGCGCGGCACAACGGGGAATTTCGGCAGAGCTTTATAGCTCTTATCCATGCGCTTATATTTGAGCATCTTGCGGATATTTATTTCAGCGACATAGGTTTTTTGAGAGATACCGTAGGCTTTCAGGACCTTGGGATGAACGGTTCCCATTTCGCCGATCACCTCGC
>CAYPAH010000011.1:10967-23853 GCA_964408655.1 uncultured Oscillospiraceae bacterium
TTTTGAGCACGGCTTTTTGTCCGGCCTGCAAATATGCGCCGCCGCCGGGCTCGATCTCATAACGGGTAAGTATGCCGAAACGCTCGAACAAGGCTTCAACGCAGCCCTTGAGAGAAAAGAAATCTTCTCCTTCGCCCACAAAGGCTATGCCGAGCATATTGCGCTCTTCGGGCAGGTCGTCGTTATTATTGAAATGAACGTTGCCCACCTCAAAGAAACGCGGCTGCATGGTCTTGCGGTTACAGTTGCGCGCAACTGTGTCGAGTATGCCGCTGATAAGCGTAGTGCGCATCAAGCTTTGATCCTCGCCAAAGGGATTGAGAAGCTTGACGGAAAGACGTTTTTCATCGTCATCGGGCAGCATCAGTGCGTCAAGCGCTGCTTTTCCCGTGAAGCTGAGATTATACATTTCATAGCATCCCTGCGCGGCCATGGTATCTTTTATTATATCGTCGTCGCGGGTTTCTTCGCTGAGGTGTCCGCGGAAGGTATCGCCCTTCATCAGCGTAGGCTCGATATTGTAATATCCATATACGCGGCCGATCTCTTCTGCAATATCCCAATCGGACTCTATACTGCTTTCTATGTCAACACGATAGTGCGGCACGTTGATTCGCAGCATATCGCCGTTAGCGGTGGCGGGAATATTGATGGAAGCAAGCATTTCAACCATTTTTTCAGGCTCGATCTCCGTATTGAGGATCTTATTGATATGCTTGGAATCAACGTCTATAACGCGGTCGTTAAGATCGGCGCTGCAAACGTCTATGACATTTCCGACCACCTTGCCGGCGCCGAGCTCGTCAACAAGCTCGATCGCCCGCTCAAGAGCAAGCATGGCGTTTACCGGCTCAACACCTTTTATGAAGCGTGAGGCCGCGTCGGTGGTGTGGCGAAGCTTCCTGGTGGTGGCGCGTATATTGCTGCCCTTGAATACCGCCGCTTCAAACAAGGTCGCCTTGGTATTCTCGGTTATTTCGGAATTTTCTCCGCCCATAACGCCCGCGATGCCGACTCCTTTAGCAGGATCTGCGATCAAAAGCATTTCGGGGCTTACGCTGCGGTCTTTTCCGTCAAGAGTTCTTACGATCTCGCCCTCGTTTGCGTTACGAACTATGATATGTCCTTCGCTCACTGTTGCAAGATCGAAAGCGTGCATTGGATGACCGTATTCGACCATAACATAGTTGGTAATATCCACTATGTTGTTTATCGGGCGAAGGCCAACGCTTATAAGCTTTTTTTGCATCCATGAGGGCGAAGGCTCGATATTCAGATCCGTTACAACGCGCGCGGCGTAACGCGGGCAGAGCCCGGAATTCAAAACGGTGACGCTGGCATAATCGGCTTCATTTCCGTTGCCCTTCACAGTCTTGATAACGGGCTCGTTGAATTTTTGTCCGAGCGCCGCCGCGACTTCGCGGGCTATTCCGATTATGCTCTGGCAGTCGGCACGGTTTGGCGTAAGTTCAATATCAAATACGATATCATCTTTTTGTAGCGCTTCCTGTATGGATATGCCAAGCTTATAATCCTCTTTAAGTATCATAATGCCATAAACCGAAGCGCCGGGATAATCGGCCTCGGTCAGCCCGAGCTCCTCGCCTGAGCAAAGCATTCCGCAACTGTTGACGCCGCGCATTACCGTGGGTTTTATCACGATGCCGCCACAAAGATGCGAGCCATCTAGCGCGGCAGGCACCAAGGCTCCCTCAAAAACATTTGTTGCGCCGGTCACTATCTGCAAGGGGCTTTCGCCGCCTATGTCTATAGTGCATATCTGCAGCTTATCCGCATTGGGATGCTTTTCTAGTTTTGTTATTTTGCCGACTACGACATTTGTTATCCCTTCCATTTCGCGCTCGATAGAGGCCACTTCAAAGCCGCGCCACATCATAAGCTCAACGAATTTTTCGGGAGTTACATTCCATTCAACATATTCTTTTAACCAACTCAAAGGCAGTTTCATTTTTTCATTCCTCCTTAGAATTGCTTCAAGTAACGGGCGTCGTTTTCATATTCGAGACGAATATCATTGATGCCGTATTTTAGGCTTGTTACACGATCAACGCCTAGCCCGAAGGCAAAAGCGCTCCACTCATGCGGATCGAGACCGCAGTTTTCCAGCTCGTGCGGGTTGGTGACGCCGCAGCCGAGTATTTCAAGCCACCCCGTACCCTTGCAAACACGGCAGCCCTTGCCTCCGCAGATCGTGCATGAGATATCGACCTCGGCAGACGGCTCTGTGAACGGGAAATAGCTTGGACGAAAGCGCATTTTAACGTTTTCTCCGAACACGGTGTGAACGAAGGTGAGCAGAGTGCCTTTAAGATCGGCAAGTGTAACGTTGCGGTCTACCACAAAGCCCTCCATTTGCATGAACACAGGGCTGTGGCTCGCGTCTACCTCATCAACGCGGAAGCAGCGACCCGGCATGATTAGCCTGAAAGGAGGTTCAAGATTAAGCAAGGCGCGCGCTTCAAGCGGAGAGGTATGTGTGCGAAGCACAACGCGCTCATTCACATAAAATGTGTCCTGCATATCGCGTGCGGGATGATCTAATGGCAGATTCAGCTTGGTGAAATTATAGTCGTCATATTCGACCTCGGGGCCTGTGTAGGTGGTGAAGCCCATTCCTACAAGAGCGTCTCTAATTTCCCTGTAGGTCTGTGTCATAGGATGCAGACGGCCTGTGGGAAGCGGGCGCTTGCCGGGGGCTGTAACGTCTATCGCTTCAAGGGCAAACTTTTTTTCAAGCAATGCTTCGCCAAGCTCGTTTTTTTTCTTCAAACTGTGTTTCCAGCTCCTTTTTAAGCGAGTTGGCAGCCTGACCTACAGCGGCGCGCTCTTCTTTGCTAAGCTTGCCCATCGTGCGCAAGATCTCGGTAAGCTTGCCGTTGCGGCCTAAAAGCGAAACCGTCAGCGATTCAAGATCAGCCTGATCTCTTGCAGATTGCAGCTTTGATAGCGCATCATCCCGGATTTTTTTGAGTTCGTCGTTCATAACACAAATCCCTCCCAAAAATATCGCGCCTTCTCCTAAGGGACGAAGGCGCGTTTCGTGGTACCACCCTAATTTGCTCTGCAATCACAGAGCCTTTATCGCTGTAACGGGCTTACCCGGTATCGACTACGCATAGACGGAAAACATTTCCGTTTACTTCCCCGATACGGCTCGGAAGAGAACCTTATGCGACTTGGTTTTGCAGATCGCTCGCAGCAGATGCGATCCTCTCTGTGGCATTGCCTAAGCGCTTTTCTTCGTCATTGCCAATTTAAGCTATAATAGCATCTTTGATCTCGGTTTTCAAGCCTATGCAAGAAAATCGCTCCATTTTTCCACAAACAAACGTATATCTTTTTCCATAAGCTTCAGCTTCATATCGTTTTCCGGCGAAGCGTCTATGTGCGAAAGCATTTCCGCAATTCGTTGCGCCTGCTTTATGATCTCGTCGCTGCGCTTGGAAATGCCGATCTCGCCTGCCTTGGCAGAGGAAGCTACGGCGGTGACAGCGGGAGCAATCTGTGTGCCTGCGATTAGATCGATCTCTTCAAGCAGAGTCGGGATCTCGACCTTATATCCAAGCGACTTTATTGCGGCGCTGAGGCTTTCAAGCACGTCTTTTTCCCCGTGAACAAGGAATATCTTCTTAGGCTTTGCGCCCATTTCCGTGACCCAACTGATAAGCTCGTCGCGTCCGGCATGGCCTGAGAAGCCTTCTATGCGCTCTATAGTCGCATTTACCCGTATTTCTTCGCCAAAGAGCTTTACCTTTTGCGCTCCGTCAAGAAGAATACGCCCAAGCGTTCCCTCAGCCTGATAGCCGGAAAAGATGATCGTGGAATCGGCACGGAAAAGATTGTGCTTGAGGTGGTGACGAATACGCCCGGCATCGCACATGCCCGAAGATGAAATGATTATGTTTACGCCTTTTTGATCGTTGATGGCCTTGCTTTCATCGGCTGTTTGCGAAACTCGAAGCGTTGGGAAATCAAATGTTTCGCCACGCTTGGCAAAATACTTGGTTTCCTCGTCATAATATTCTTGACCGCACTTGGTATAGACCTGCGTCGCGGCTATGCCAAGTGGACTGTCGATATAAACAGGCACTTTCTCAAGGCCGGGAACTGTGCCGTCCATAAGCAGCCTTTTAATATAGAAGAGCAGCTCCTGCGTTCTGCCAACGGCAAATGAGGGTATGACTATATTTCCTCCGCGGGCGATGGCTGCCTTTAATACGTTGGCAAACTGGGTGATCTTTTCCTCATCGGTGCTCGACTCATGGTTTCTATCGCCATAGGTGCCTTCCATAACGAGGTAATCCGCGCCGACAATATTATCAGGATCGTTGATGATAGGACGGTCGCCGCGGCCAAGGTCGCCGGAAAAGGCGATGTTGCTCTTTTTGCCGTCTTCTTCTATCCAAAGCTCTATAGCTGCGGAACCCAAAAGGTGACCGACATTCGTAAAGCGGGCTTTTGCGCCCTCTATCACATCGAAGACCTGCCCGTAACGCTGTGGACGAAAGCTTTTTATTGCATCAGTTGCATCCTGCACGGTATAGAGAGGTTCGACAAGGGGCTTGCCTGTACGCTCGTTTTTGCGGTTTTGATACTCCGCCTCCTGCTCCTGAATGTGTCCGCTGTCGGGAAGCATGATGCTGCACAGGTCTTTGGTAGCTCCCGTGCTGATGACTTCGCCCTTAAATCCACGCTTTATCAAAAGCGGGATCAGGCCGGTATGATCGATATGCGCATGTGTTACAAGAACAGCGTCGATCTCCGAAGGAAGGAATGGAAACTTGCCTTCGCCAAGGTCGGATTTTGCATCAGAGCCCTGACGCATACCGCAATCGATAAGAATGTTCTTGCCCGCAAAACTGACCATGTGACAGGAGCCCGTTACACATTGCGCTGCGCCGCAAAATTTGATTTTCATGCGTTGCAAACCTCATTTCGTTTGGATTTTGTTTATTTGTCCTTACCACAGCATTTTTTATACTTTTTGCCGCTGCCGCAGGGGCAGGGATCGTTTCTTCCTATGTTTTCATCTTTGATGAACATTTTGGAAGCGCGGAATTCCTTTGTGATATTCTTGCGCTTTTCTTCGCTGAGAATACCATCCCATTCGGGGAGCGTATAAAGCCAGCTGGCCTTGCATTCAAGCATGTTGAAATACAGCTTTTCAAAATCAATGTCAAGATCGATCTTGCTTGAGGGCTTTACAGAGTCGAGCTTGATCTCTTTTTTGAGGCTTGTATTTATGCCGTCAAGAAAGCCCATGAAATATAATTCTTCCATGGAAAAGACTTCTGCCAGCTCGGAAAACTTTCCGCTATAGGCTTGTTCATGGTTGGCAAGGATCTTTTTATAATTCTCTGTTTCCTGATCGAAATAGTCCTGCCAAAAGGCGTCGTTCTCATTTTGTGTGCGTTCCGCTTGTGCTAATTCTTCCCATTCGCTGAAAAGACTCATTTGTTTTCTCCTTTATCTTCTGCATCCGCCGTGTCGGCAGATGAATTATCAACATCATTTTTTTCTATGATAATTATTTCATCCTCCTCACAATAGAACGAGGAACCCTCCTCCTGCTTCTTGAAAGCAAGATGCGGCGATGTTATAACGAAGGCGAGCATAGAGAGCAGCGGCAAAAGCATTGCCGGAAGATAACCGATGAAATACGGAAGCAGATATTGCAGCCATGTTACCGAACCATAATATTCGGTTTCACGCATCATATTAGCTTCGCAGAGGAAAGCCGCGATCCATATGAAGATAAGCATACGAAGCGCAGCGCCTTTGATCTGCGGGGGCTGATCTTTATTGATCTTTCTATATGAAAGATATAATGAAAACATAAGATATAAAAAGATCGCATCGGCTCCGTAGAAGCAGATATAAGCTAAAACAGGAATATTTGCAACGAAAAAGACATTGCAGATTTTTAGCATCAGACCAATTACGCCAACAAGGATCATAAAAAGCCAATCCTGACGGAAGTTCTTTTTGACCCATGAAGAGTAAGCGGAAAGGCTGTAATTATTATCCTGAAGATATTTAACATATGACTGTGAAACAAGCATAACGGCTGTTGCCGCTATAAGGGTATAAGCCCAGTAAACATAATATAACCAGTTCATTATTTCTCTTTTCCGCGCTTTAGCGCTCTGTACTTTTCTACCCAGCCGGGCTTATTGAATTGTTTGCTTCGGGCAACGGCGAGGTTCGCCGCGGGAACGTCTTCCGTAATGGTTGAACCGGCTGCGGTGAAGGCGTCGTTGCCAACGCTCACAGGAGCCACAAGATTTGTTTGGCAACCGAGAAAAACATCGTCACCGACCTTGGTGCGGTGCTTGTCAAAGCCGTCGTAGTTTACAAAAACGCAGCCGCAGCCGACGTTTACGCGCTTACCTACGTCAGCATCGCCGACATATGTGAGATGAGGAACCTTGCTTCCTTCATCAATATTGGAATTTTTGATCTCAACAAAATCGCCGACCTTACATTTGCTTTTTATATGAGTGTCGGGACGAAGATTTACGAACGGACCGATCTTAACGTCGGTTTCTACTATGGCATTATCGCTGACCACATAAATAAGATCACAGCGATCGCCTATCGTGCTGCTGCGAATAAAGCAGCCTGTTCGAATAAGGCAATCACAACCGATACGGCTCTCCCCCTCTATCACAACTCCGGGATAGATGACTGTGCCGCTGCCGATCTCAGTTTTTTCATCGATAAGATTGGTTTCGGGCATTTTGAAAATTACGCCACAGGAAATCAAAGCTTTAATTTTATCCGGGAGCGCAGAGTTCATTTTGCGTTCTCCTCATTCTTTTTTCGCATTTCAAGCGCAATGATATCGTCAAGAATCTTAGCGACTCCCTCTATCGTGGCCTTGCAGCCGTTAGCGGGGGTTCTGTATATCGCGCGGAGATCTTTGCACATATAGCTGCTCATAGAAGCTTCGGTATTATTGATAAGTTCTTTTGTCAGGCGGGATATCTCTTTATTGCCCTCGTGAGCATAATCCTTTACAAACAAGTTGGAAAGTACCATGCTTCCCGCAGAGATCGCTCCGCAAACGCTCATAATGCCCATTCCCCCGCCAAAACCGGCCGAAAGCTTGCAGGCGTCCTTGGAAAGTCCCATATTATAAGCGATATTTGCCGCATAGATGATCTGCTCGGCGCAATTCAGTTTTTCTTGTTCGGGAAAACCTTGAGAAAGGCATGTACATATTGTCATTTTATACATCATCTCCTAAAAAGATTGAATCAAGTATAACACAAATACCGTGCCTCGGGCAAGCCGGGCACGGTATGAAGTGCATTATGAGAAAAAATCTGTTCTATATATCCACAACGCAGGATAACACCTTGCCAATAGCGTCATGGATGATAAGATCTGCTCTTGAATCATAAGGCGTGTCGCTTTTATTAATCAGCACGAGCCTGCTGCCGCTATAATAATCGATCAGCCCGGCTGCGGGATAAACGGCTAAAGATGTACCGCCGACTATAAGCATATCCGCTTTTGTTATATGCTCAACGGCGCCGCGCAGTACATCGCCGTCCAGACCCTCTCCATAAAGCACTACGTCCGGCTTTATTATTTCGCCGCATACGTCGCAACGCGGAGAAGCATCGCAGCCTGCGATATAATCGGCGGAAAAATTTTTGCCGCAATGCATACAAGTGTTGTGATATATGCTTCCATGCAGCTCATACACATTTTTGCTGCCGGCCTTTTGATGAAGCCCGTCTATGTTTTGCGTTATGACAGCGCTCAGCTTGCCGAGAGATTCAAGTTTGGCAAGCGCGTAATGCGCCGGATTGGGTTTTGCGCCGGTAACAAGAAGCGAGGATTTATAATACTCGTAGAAGGTATCGGTATGGCGCATGAAATAATCATGTGAAAGCAAAACCTCCGGAGAACGGCCATATTTTTGAATGGCGTCGAAAATGCCGTTCTCGCTTCGAAAATCCGGTATGCCGCTTTCGGTGGAAACACCCGCTCCGCCAAGAAAAGCAATCCGATCACTGCTGTTTATCATTTCACGAAGCTTTTCAAGACTGTCCATACCAATAAACCTCCTGCCAGCTTAGCTGTTTTGCGTTTATCCGCGCTTTAGGATAGCGGCCATATCGAGTTCTTCCCAAGGCAGGGCGATATCCGTGCGGCCGAAATGACCGTAAGCGGAGGTCTGCTTATAGATCGGGCGGCGCAGGCCAAGCTTTTCGATGATGGCTGCGGGACGCAGATCGAAATGCTTTCTTGCCAGTGCGTCGATATCAGTGTCGGACACGACGCCCGTACCATGAGTATCTATAGTTATGGAAACGGGATTCGCAACGCCGATAGCATAAGCAAGCTCGATCTCGCAGCGCTTAGCAAGACCGGAAGCAACGATATTCTTCGCCACATAGCGTGCGCCGTAAGCCGCGCTTCTATCAACCTTTGTGGGATCTTTTCCGGAGAAGCAGCCGCCGCCGTGCCTGCCATATCCGCCATAGGTATCTACGATTATCTTGCGTCCGGTAAGGCCGGAATCGCCGTGCGGGCCGCCGATAACGAAGCGTCCGGTGGGATTTACATATATCTTTGTATTCTTATCGATTTTGTCGGCGGGAACGACAGCTTTGATAACATGCTCGATGATATCTTCGCGAAGCTTATCCATGCTCACGTCGGGATCATGCTGAGCGGATATGACTACAGTGTCTACGCGAACGGGAATGTCGTTTTCATATTCGAATGTTACCTGACTTTTTCCGTCGGGGCGAAGGTAGGGCAGTTTTCCGCTGCGGCGAACCTCGGTGAGCTTGCGGCAAAGCGCATGAGCCATCGAGATAGACGCGGGCATAAGCTCGGGAGTCTCGTCGCAGGCAAAGCCAAACATCATGCCCTGATCTCCGGCGCCGGTGGAAAGGTTCACATCCTTGCCGCCTTGTTTGGCTTCAAAGGACTTGTCCACGCCAAGCGCAATGTCGGGAGACTGGCTGTTGATATTGGTTATAACGGCAAGAGAATGACCGTCGAAGCCATAATCGGGCTTATCATAGCCTATTTCGCAGACTACGTTGCGAACCAGATTCGGAATATCGATATAACAGTTGGTGGTCACCTCGCCCATAACGAGAACCATGCCGGTAGTCGCCGCGCATTCGCAGGCAACACGCGAATACTTGTCCTCGGCAAGCATTGCATCGAGCACGGAATCGGATATCCTGTCGCAAAGCTTATCGGGATGTCCCTCTGTGACGGATTCAGAAGTGAAAAGATACTTGGACATAAAAAGAATACCTCCATAAATAAAAATCGAACCTCATGCTGTGCGATGAGCTTCGATATGAATCTCATCTTTCAGCTAAAAAGCTGCCGGATTTGGCACCTTACCCTTAACGGGCAGGTTGTCGGGTTTCACAGGGCCGGTCCCTCAACCACTCTTGATAAGTCTCAGTATTCAGTTCGTGCTTTTAAGATAGCACAAACATTTAATTGCGTCAACCATTTTACTATATTATAATTAGCCCTGAAATCGACTTTGGAAGGAAGCAAAAAATGAAGAGGGTATTAGGCTGCATTCGCCGCGCAGATGAGCGTTATGGCATGATAAAGCCGGGAGATAAGATATGCGTCGGAGTGTCCGGCGGAAAAGACAGCCTGCTTTTGATGTATGGATTGAAGCTATATCAAATGTTCAGCAAAACGCCATATGAGCTTTGCGCCGTAATGCTCGACCTTGGAATATCGGGACAGGATTTTTCGCCCGTGGAGGAATACGCGAAATCTATCGGCGTACCTTTGGACATTATAAAAACAGATATCGGTGACGTTGTATTCAACATTAGAAAAGAGAGCCATCCTTGCGCGCTTTGCTCAAAGCTGCGCCGGGGTGCGCTGAACGACGCGGCTGTAGAAAGAGGCTGCAACCTTGTGGCGCTTGGTCATAACCGTGATGACGTTATCGAAACATTTTTTCTCAGCTTGCTTTATGAAAGCCGGCTAAACACATTTGGTCCGGTCACATATCTTGGCAGAAAAGAAGTCACCATCATTCGTCCTTTGGTTTTTCTTCCCGAAAAATATGCGCTTGGGGTGGCAAAGCGCCTTGGACTTCCTATATGCAAGCCAAACTGTCCCGCCGCCGGAAACACCAAACGTGAAGAAATGAAGGATGTTATAAAATATTTCAACGCGATGATACCCAATGCCGAAGAAAAAATAATGAACGCTATTTCCAACACTCATAAATACGGCATGTGGGACAGGCTGCGCCTTCCCCCAAGAGATCTTGAAGATGCTGAAAACAATATAAACATAGAAGAAAAGTAAAGAGAAAAAGCTCAGTTGGCCTTTTCTCTGAGCTTTCCGAGTATCTTGTTTTCAAGCCGCGATATTTGCACCTGAGAAACGCCCATGAGTCTGGCAATATCTCCCTGCGTCTTATCCGAAAAATAACGCAGCATGATTATCTGCCGTTCCCTTGGCTCTAAAACGCATAAAAGCTCTTTTAATATAACGTGATTTACCGCAAGCTCACTTTCGTCGTTCCCGCTGGCGATGCGGTCTTCGATAATTGCGTCCGAATCATCGCCATAAGCAGGCTCATAAATAGAAATATGGGGACGTATCGCCTCTATTGCCATTGCAATGTCAGCCGGATCTTCATGCATATATTCGGCTATTTCCATTATTCCGGCGTCCCTTCCAAGGCGTGAAAAAAGAACATCCTGAGCTGGCGCAGCGCGAGATGCAAGCTCTTTTAACGAGCGACTGACTTTGAGCATACCGTCGTCGCGAAGAAAACGCTTCACCTCCCCCGCTATCATTGGCACGGCATAAGTTGAAAAGCGCAGCCCGAGACTCAAATCGAAATTTTGTATCGCCTTTAGCAGACCAAGATAACCTATTTGTATAAGGTCGTCATACTCCGCGCCTCGTCCCTGATATTTTTTGATTATCGAGCGGACGAGAGCCGTGTTGCAGAGCACGAGCTTTTCCTGCGCCTCTGCGTCTCCGCTTTGCGCCAGACGGATAAGCGCCTGAGTCTGCTTATGAGTAAGCAGAGAAGTGTCAGGCATCTTTTCCGGCCTCCGTTATGAGCTTTCGCATTATAACGCTTGTTCCTTTACCTGGTGATGATTCAACCACTACTCCGTCCATAAAAGCTTCCATAACGGAAAAGCCCATTCCCGAACGCTCAAGATTTGGCAATGATGTGTAAAATGGCTGCATTGCCAGGGCTACATCCTCTATCCCCTTGCCCGTGTCACGGATCGTCACCTCGAAGATGCGATCATGTATGGCAATATCCATGAGGATCATTTCAGACGGATCGTTTTCATAGCCATGAATAACGGCATTGGTGACCGCTTCGCTTACGGCCGTGCGTATATCGGTGATCTCCTCAAGTGTTGGGTTCAACTGAGCCGCAAATGCGGCGGCCACTATTCGTGCGAAGGATTCATTTTGTGAGAGCGCGGAAAAGCTGATATGCATTTCATTTTCGTACATGTTTTATTCCCCCTTTTCGACAAGTGCATAGATCCCGGACATTCTGATGATGCGTTCGGCATAACGGTTCGTGCCCGTTAGCACTACGCGGCCGCCACGTTCCGCCATTATGCGGTAGCGCCCCAGCAAAACGCCCAGTCCGGAGCTGTCCATGAATGAGAGCCCCGATAAATCAAGCTGCAATTCGCGAATAGAGGGATCGGAAAGCAAGCTTGAATCTATAAATGTCCGCGCCTCCTCAGAAGAATGATCGTCCAGCTCGCCGGCGATGGATATGCGCAGCACCTTGCCTTCCACTTCCTTTTGTAAATCCATAGAACTGCCTCCTAGTGTGTTTTTGCATCTAGATAAATTCACCGCAGAAAAATCGCACCCTGCATAGAAAAAGCACTATTAAAGATGAAAGAACACAAAAAAAGAGACATTCTTACGAATGTCTCTTTAATCTGATAAATTTGCGCTTAGTTAGCGGCGACTGCCTCATCCTGAGCGTATACGCTTACCTGTTTGCGTCCCAAATGCTTTGTTTCAAAGCGAACAACACCATCTACCTTGGCAAAAAGGGTATCGTCTTTGCCAATACCGACGTTATTGCCGGGATGGAAGTGAGTTCCGCGCTGCCTGACAAGAATATTGCCGGCCAGAACGAACTGACCATCGGCACGCTTGGGCCCAAGACGCTTGGATTCGCTGTCGCGGCCGTTTCTGGAACTACCAACACCTTTTTTATGTGCAAAAAGTTGCAGATTCATCATCGTATTACACCGTCCTTTCCGAAATATTGATGTAATTACCGTAAGTTTCGGCGATGTCCCGTAAACCGAGCTCCATCGTCATCAAGATCAACTCTGCCTGACGGCGAGTATCGTCGTCCATACTGCGGGGAAGAATGCAAGTCATTTCGCCATCTTCTATATCGAGTGCGATTTGAAGCTTGAGAAGCTTTTGAAGTCCCATTGCCGCAGTTTGCGTTAAAGCCGATACGGCGCTGCAAACGATGTCATATCCCTCGTCGGCATAACCACAATGGCCGTTGATCTCAAAGCCTTCGATATCTTTCCCGTTTTTTAAGAGCGTTACTTCCGTCATAATTCTACCTTAGCCGATCGACTCGATCTTGACCTTGGTATACGGCTGACGGTGACCCTGCTTCTTGCGGATGTTCTTTTTGGGCTTATAATGGAAAACGATAACCTTCTTGCCCTTGCCATGCTCAAGAACCTTAGCCTTTGCGACAACACCGTCTACAACGGGCTTGCCTACCACGACTTCGTCGCCAGAGAGCATAAGCACATCAAAAGTAACATCGGCGCCGATCTCGGCATCCAGCTTTTCAACCATGATCTCATCGCCAGCTTCGACC
>CAYPAH010000012.1:0-21484 GCA_964408655.1 uncultured Oscillospiraceae bacterium
ACGCTGATGTGGCTATGTATATGGCGAAACAGGCAGGCGGCAACAGCTTCACCGTTTATTCAAAGCAGAGAATGACGCAAGGCGCGCAGAGGCAAAGCATTCCATATGTGAGATAATGTATGTTCATTCAATTAGGGGCTGTAAATTTTTACAGCCCTATGTTATTATATACAAAAGTCATAATACAAATTTCCCGATATTCCGCCTATGAAGCATGAGGGGAGAAAAAACATGCATACTCGAAAAAGCCGCATTCGCAGGACGATCATCGATATTGCGATGGAGATACTGAGCCTTGTTATCCTTGCGCAGTTTCTTCTTTTTGTGCAAACCGATTATTCTTTGGATCGTCAAAGCGAAAATTCCGAAACCAAGCTTGACGTAGCGGTTTTGCATATGGAAAACAACGCCAGAGAGGCGGAAAAGAATCTTTTGAGCTACGACCTTTTCGGGCAGGCAAAGGCCGACACCATAGAGTTTTTCCTTGAAGAAAATCCCGCTTATGATATACGTCTGCGCGAGCTTGCCATGCAGTGGGGCTTAAAAGAGCTGTATATACTCGATGAAAACGGAGCGGTGATCTATTCCAACTCGAACGAAGCGCCCGATTTCAAAAACGACCCCGCTTTTGACGGCTTCCTTGAAAAGCATGAGCCGGTCACGCGCGAAACGGTGCGCTATTATGTTTCCGTGCGTCCCGACGGGCGCAAGCTCGTTGCGGGGCGAGAAAGCGAAAAAATGCTCGCCGCCCGCGAAGAGCTGCTCTCGCCCGCCTGCGCTTTAAGACGGGTCCAGGTAGGCAACGACGGCTTTATAGTTGCGATAGATCTTTCTGATGACAGCCTCGCCTATTATCCGGACGAGAGGGCTATCGGGCAGCCGGCCTCGTATATCGGGCTCAACACGGCCGCGCTTGCGGACGGATATGCGGGAAAGATATCGATCGGCGCGGATAAAGACCATTATTTCGGCAACTGCCGCGAGGTGCAGGGGAAATATATGTTCGTTGCCCTTGTGACCACGGCGGAGCTGGGCGCGCAAAACAGGCTGATGGCGGGTCTCGCGCTAGGGATGTTCGCGATAGTCATAACGCTGATGGTCGTATATGCTTATCTTTTGAGGCGCGACCTCGCAAACCATCCGCAAAAGACGAAGGATGAGTTCATTCAGCTCGGCAAACGGCTTTATTTAAACAGGCTGCTTGCCGGCAAGATAAAAAACGTGATAATCGTGGGGCTTATCGTTATATTTGCGGCGTCCTTCTATACCCAGTCGCTTGCGGCGCTTTCGCGCCAATCGCTGCTTTCAGGCGCGAAGCTTGCGGCGGTGAGGGATATCCTCGATGAAAACGAGAAAAAGAAGCTTGAGCTTACGGAAGAATATAAGGCCGAATACAGCAAAAAAGCTGAAAACATAGCCTTTCTTTTGAATGCCGATACGGGCATGATAGAAAACAAAGAGCTTGAAAGGCTTGCAAAAAGCGCGCAGCTGCACGAGATATACGTCTTTGACGCACAGGGAAAGGTTGAGGCGACAAACACGGTATATGACGACTTTGCGCTAAGCAAAGATCCTCAGGCGCAGTCCTATGAATTCTGGGAGATAATAAAAGGCTATACGGATATTATCGTGCAGGAGGCGATGGAGGACGACACCGCGCAGCACCGATATATTCAGTATATCGGCGTAAAACGTCTCGGCACGCCCGGAATGATACAGATAGGCGTTTCGCCAATGCGGCTTGCGGATAAGCTGGCAACGACGCGGATAGATTATGTGCTCGCCAATCTTACGATGGAAAACGACGGCTATCTTTTCGCCGTGAATAAAGAGGATAAGAGCTTTGCGGCTTATCCCAAGCAAAAGTATATCGGTAGGCCGGCCACGGAATACGGCATAAGCGAAGCGGCCTTCCGCGACGAATATTCTGGCTATCAAATGATAGATTCAAGAGAGTGCTTTGTAAGCGGCATGGAATACGGCGACGTGTTTATCTATACCGCCGTGCCTGTCAGCTCTATATGCAGCGGAAGATTAGAGATCGCCGCTATCGTGAGCGTTGCGGGCGTTGTGGTGATATTGCTTATGATGGCGCTGCTGGTGCTTTCAAAGGACGCGGTGAACGATGAGTCCGACGAAGAAGAAAACAAATACGAGGCCGCGAAAAAAGAGCCAAAGGGCATCATCAACATCATTACGGCGGCGGGGGAGAGCAAAAAGGTAGAGTCGGTAGTGAGCCGTTGGAGCGGCGAGGGCGACATTCCGTGGAGCCAAAGGACGCCGGAGCAGAAGCTCAAAAAAATAGTTTTTTGTATTATCGGGATAGCCGCGCTGCTGCTGGTGCTTTATATCGCCACGCATAACAACGAATACGACCGCAGCTCTATACTTTCATACATAATAAACCGCCAGTGGGAAAAGACGCCGAACATATTCTCCTTCACCTATATCGCGCTTTCCATGGTGGAGATAGCCGCCATAACGTGGGCGCTGCGCAAATTTATCGTCGCCGTTACCCGCGGCTTTGGCGCAAGGAGCGAGACGGTGGGACGGCTTCTTGACAATTTCATCAAATATCTGGCGTGCATAGGCGCTGTGCTTTATGCGCTCAACTTCCTTGGCGTCGATTCAAAAACGCTCGTCAGCTCCGCCGGAATACTTACCCTGATCGTCGGCCTTGGCGCGCAAAGCCTGATAAGCGATATACTTGCGGGCATATTCATCGTGTTCGAGGGCGAGTTTCGCGTGGGCGATATAGTTACCGTGGACGCATGGCGCGGCACGGTGCTTGAAATAGGCATACGCACGACGAAAATAGAGGATGCCGGCAGCAATATCAAGATATTCAACAATTCCAAGATATCGGGCGTTATCAATATGACGAAGCAGTATTCCTACACCTCTTGCGACGTCGGCGTGGATTACAGCGAGTCCCTTGAGCGCGTGGAAAGCGTGCTTGATAAAGAGCTGCCGCTTATTAAAGAGCGTCTTTCCGCGATAGTCGCGGGACCCTTTTATAAGGGAGTGGTCGCCTTGGCCGATTCAAGCGTGAATATCCGCATAGTCGCCCAGTGCAGGGAAGAGGATCGCATACAGCTTGGCAGGGATCTCAACCGCGAGCTCAAGCTGGTGTTTGACAAGCACAATATCAACATACCCTTCCCGCAGGTCGTGGTCAATCAGCCCGCGCAGGAGCTTGGAAAGGCGACAAAGGCGGAAAAGAAGACCGCGGAGCATTTCGTGCAGGAGCAAAAGGAGCTTTCAAAGGATATTCGCATTGACGAAGAAGAACAGTAAGCGCACAAGGTAGCAATAAAGCTTAAAAAGCGGCGGAGACGCCGCTTTTTTGGGGCTTTGCAATAGAGGCTTCATGGTGCTATAATCCCGATATGATCCGGAAAGAAAAACACTGCGCGGTTGGTAGTCCGCGCGCGGTTTAATTAAAGGCCGTCAGTAACCTGCCCTCCTGGGTTGTCCGCTTTCCAAATCAAAATTCTTTCGGATTTTGAAAAAAAGGATCATAGAACAGGAGGATGTGATGTGGCAAGCATTACATTTACGGTTTTTTTCGAAGACCCATTCTGGGTGGGCGTGTTTGAGTCCTTTGACGATGGCCGCTTATCCGCCGCCAAGCATACCTTCGGCGCAGAGCCAAGGGACGCGGAGCTGCTCGATTTCATTCTGGAACGCTTTTATTTTCTGGATTTTTCTCTTCCCGTAAGCGCGGAAAAGAGAAAGACGGCGCGTCCCAATCCGAAGCGGATGCAGCGTCAGGCCGCGAAGGCGATCTCGGAAACCGGAATAGGCACCAAGGCGCAGCAGGCTTTGAAGCTTCAATATGAGGCCAACAAGCAGGAACACAAAAAGCGCTCCCGCGAAGAACGCGACGCCGAGGCGGAAAGGCAGTTTCAGCTTAGGCAGGAAAAGAAAAAAGCCAGACACCGCGGGCATTAGCCTAAATAAAAGTCCCGATTTTTCGGGACTTTTATGCGTTAAAAGGCTAATGGGTTTTGAGATAAAGTTTTTATATTACACTTTAAAAACTTATCAGAAAGCGAATGTTTTTAAACTCTATAATGAACTATTCCCGGGCAAAGCAAAAAATATGCGCGCCTTTAATAGGGCGCGTCGTCGGGATCGAAGCCGAAGGAGCCTATGCTTTCAAGCGCTTTCATGGCCTTCATATCCTCGGGCGAAAGAGAAAAATCGAAAAGGTCCAGATTTTCCTTCATGCGTTCCGCGTGAGAGGATTTGGCGAGAAGCAGAACGCCGCGCTCAAGATTCCAGCGCAGGCATATCTGTGCCGGAGTTTTGCCGTGCTTTTCTGCAAGGGCGGCGAGAACGGGGTGCGAAAGGCCGCCCTTCATCAGCGGCCGCCACGCCTGCACGCTTATGCCGCGCGACTGGCAATAGAGAACGGTTTCTTCATTGGGGAAGCCGGGGTGGCTCTCAAGCTGATTGAGCGCGGGCTGCTCGGAAAATTCCGCAAGCGGAGAAAAATGCCGCTCGTGAAAATTGCTTACGCCTATGCTGCGGACGAGCCCCTGCTCTTTAAGCTCGATAAAAGCGCGCCATGTCTCTTGAAGATATGGCTGCCAGTCATCTTTATGCTCTTTTGAAATAGGCCAGTGGATAAGATAAAGGTCGAAATAATCAAGCTTTGAGCTGTGAAGATCGGCCTTGCAGGCGTCGATGGCGGAAGCATAGCCGAGAAATGAAGGCCAAAGCTTATCCGTTATAAGAAGCTTTTCGCGCCCGAGCGAAGCCGTGCGAAGGCCAAGCCCAACGCCTTCGATATTGCCGTAAAAATAGGCGGTGTCTATAAGCCTGTAGCCCGCGTCAACGGCGGAGCGCACAGCGGAGGCTGTTTCCTCCGTGCCCTCTAGGCGCCATGTCCCATAGCCTATGGACGGTATGATAAGGCCGTCAGAGAGGCGCACTGTTTCATTCGCTGCCATGTAAAAAGACCTCCGCTTTAAGTTATTTTACATATAGCTTAAAGCTTGCGACGGCATTTTTCAAGACCTCAGCCTGCGCGGAAAATTCTTCGCTGGTGGCGGCGTTTTCTTCGGCGGTGGCGGAATTGGTCTGCGCCACGTCCGCTATCTGGTTTATGCCGGAATTCACATGCAATATGGAATCGGACTGCGCCTGCGCGGATTCCGCAATGCCGGAGGCAAGCGCCGAAATGCTCGAGATGCTCTTAACGATGTCATCAAGGGCGGAGGAGGTGGCTTGAACAAGCGCCGTGCCCTCGTTCACCTTGCCGTGGGAAGCGCCAATGAGTACCGAGGTGCTGCTGACGGCCTCGGCGCTGCGTGAAGCGAGATTCCTTACCTCGTCGGCTACCACGGCGAAGCCCTTTCCGGCTTCACCGGCGCGCGCGGCCTCAACCGAGGCGTTGAGCGCGAGAATGTTGGTTTGGAAGGCTATATCCTCGATCATTTTGATTATCTTTGATATTTCGTTGGAGGAAGAACGTATCGCGTTCATGGCGGAGACGAGCTCTTTCATGCGCTCGCTGCACTCGGCGGCCTCCGCGCTGGCCTTTTTAACGGCGGCTCCGGTCTCCGCGGCGTTGTCGGCGCTCTTTTTCACCTCCGCGCCTATTTGCGACATCGAGGCGGCCAGCTCTTGAACCGTGGCTGCCTGCTCGGTGGAGCCGTAGGCGAATTGCTGCGCGGCCTCCGAGGTCTGCGTGGCTCCGTTATGCACTTGAGAAGCGGCGGAGGAAATAGAGCTCATGGTGCGGTTGAGCTCTTCGGAAAGTGAAAAGAGCGCAAGCTTTAAGGGCTCGAACTCGCCCTCATAATCGTTTTCAAGATTCACCCAGAGCTCGCCTTTTTCCATTCTGCCGAGCACCTCGGTGGTTTCCTTTATATACGCTTCCTGCTTTTTAAGCTTTTCCGCGTTTTTTTCGCTCATATCGCTAAGCTCGCTCAGCTCGTTTACGCCGAGGACTTTCATCTCGCGGTTGATATTGCGGCAAAGCAAAACGAGCGAAAGGATATCAAGCGCCGCCAACAGCGCGAAAACGGCGGTAAGGGTCGTGGGCAGGCCGCTTCGCAGCATGAAAAGCACGGCGAAGAGCACAATAAGTAAAGTGAGGGCGACACAGAAAGCAAATTTAGCGGAAAGCTTGATGTTTTTCAGCATGATCGGAATATCCTTGACTTTCGTGATTATTGTTGCGCCGCGCAGAGTGAAACGCGGCAGCGAAAAGATTTATACAAAATATGTAAGATGACCAAACAAATTTAGTATATCACAAGAGCGGATAATGTTAATCAAATAAATTCAGCGCTTTAGCATGTTAATGCAAAAATCTTATTTACAAAAGCCACAAAGCGTGATAGCATACAAAACGATGAGGCAGGGCAGGCCGCGCCTCGATAAAGACAAAGGAGCCATTTATGGTGAAAACCGTGATTGCAGCTTACGGCTACGCTTATTCTTACTATTACCGCAAGGCGATGGTCGGTTGTGCTGCAAGGGATTTCTGCGCTTAAGCAAAGCTTTGGCGCAAGCGCTTTGATTATCAAAGCCCCGCAGCATAGCCGCTGCGGGGCTTTTTAACGGGCAACAATGAATTTGGAAGGATATAAAAGCAATGGTCATCGTGCTTAACGGCAACGCGCCGGAAAAAAACGTAGAGAGCCTGATGGAATGGATAAAAAGCCTTGGGCTTGAGATCCATGTTTCAAAGGGTGAAGAGCTGACTATACTGGGTCTGGTGGGCGACACCTCAAAGGTGGATATAGACCTGCTTATGGCGCTTGACATAGTGAAGGACGTAAAGCGCATACGCGAGCCTTATAAAGACGCGAACCGAAAGTTTCATCCGGCCGATACGGTGATTGATGTTGGCGGCGTAAAGATTGGCGGCGGCAATTTTCAAATGATCGCGGGCCCCTGCTCCGTCGAGTCCGAAGAGCAGATAATGAAGATCGCCATGAGCGTGAAGGCAAGCGGCGCTTCAATGCTGCGCGGCGGAGCATTTAAGCCGCGCACCTCTCCCTATGCGTTTCAAGGCCTGCGCGGCGAGGGGCTAAAGCTTTTATGCAAGGCCGGAAGGGCGGCGGGGCTGCCTGTGGTGACGGAAATAATGGAAATATCCCAGCTTCCGCTTTTTGAAGATGTGCAGGTGATACAGGTGGGCGCCCGCAACATGCAGAATTTTGAGCTTTTGAAGGAGCTTGGGCATGTGGATAAGCCTATCCTGTTAAAGCGCGGTCTTTCAAGCACGCTTGAAGAGCTGCTTATGAGCGCCGAATACATAATGAGCGGCGGCAATGGCAATGTGATACTTTGCGAGCGCGGAATAAGGACCATTCCGGGAATGACGCGAAACACGCTCGACCTTTCCGCGATTCCTCTTTTAAAAGAACATACGCATCTGCCGGTGATAGTCGATCCAAGCCATTCAACGGGGCTTTCAGAGCTGGTGCTGCCAATGTCCATCGCGGCGACGGCGGCGGGCGCGGACGGGCTTATCATCGAGGTGCATAACGATCCCGAGCACGCGCTTTGCGACGGGAGGCAGTCGATTCGCCCCGAGGCTTTTGCGTCTCTTGCGGAGTCCGTGAGAAAGATGCTCCCCTTCGCCTATAAACGCGAAATGGAAGGGGAGAGTGAAAGGGCATGATTATCGGCATAGCGGGTCTGGGCTTGATGGGCGGCTCCTTCGCCAAAGCCATAAAGCAGCGCACGGAGCACAGCGTATACGGCTGCGACGTGGAAAAGAGCAGCTTTCTTGCCGCGAAGATGTTCGGCGTGCTCGACGGCGAGCTCACGCGCGAAACGCTGCCGCTTTGCGATATCGTTATCGTTGCAACATGGCCTAAGCATACGGTAGAATATATAAAAGAGAACGCTCATTATTTTAATAAAGAAAGCATCGTTATAGACTGCGGCGGAACAAAAGCCATGGTCTGCCGCGAGGTATATCCGCTGATGCGCGAATACGGCTTTTGCTTTATCGGTGCGCATCCGATGGCCGGCACGGCGGCCTTCGGCTTTGAAAGCTCAAAGGACACGATGTTCGTTAAAGCTCCGATGATACTTACTCCCTATACAGGCACGCCTATAGCGACGGTGTCGAAGCTTTCACGCTTTTGTCTGGAGATAGGCTTTGGCCGCACGCCGATACTTACGCCCGAAGAGCACGACGAGATGATAGCCTATACCTCGCAGCTTGCGCACGTCGTTTCAAGCGCATATATCCAGGATCCGCTCGCTATGAAGCACAAGGGATATTCCGCGGGAAGCTTTCGCGATCTTACCAGAGTCGCAAAGCTGAACGTGGATATGTGGACGGAGCTGTTTCTGGAAAACTCCGATAATCTTGCGGACGAGATAGACGAGCTCTCAGAGAGGCTCGCTAAATACTCAAAAGCCATACGCGAAAAAAACGAAGGCGCGCTTTCAGCGCTTCTCTCGGCCGGAATGCAGGCCAAGCTTGAATCCGAAGAAAAGGAAAAAGAAAAATGAAGATCATAGATGTGGAATGCTCCCGCGATTATCAGGTGAAAATAGCGAACGGACTTTTGAAGCAGGCGGGGAACGAGCTGCGTCCGCTTTGGCCAAAGGCGAAGATCGCCGTGGTCACGGACAGCAATGTGGCGCCGCTCTATTTTTCAAAGCTTGAAAAGGCGCTTGGCGAAAATGTGCCGCTTTATGTTTTTCCGGCGGGCGAAAAGGAAAAGAAGCTGAGCAACTTCGCCGAAATACTGGAATTTTTAGCCCGCGAGCAGATCACCCGCGACGATCTTCTTATCGCCCTTGGCGGCGGCGTAACGGGAGACATGGCGGGCTTTGCCGCCGCCTGTTATATGCGCGGCATAGAATATGTGCAGATACCCACCACCCTGCTTGCGGCTGTGGATTCCTCCGTCGGGGGAAAAACGGCGGTGGATCTTAAAGAAGGAAAAAATCTTGCGGGA
Organism: uncultured Oscillospiraceae bacterium; assembly: GCA_964408655.1. GTDB lineage: Bacteria > Bacillota > Clostridia > Christensenellales > CAG-138 > JAQVRG01. Next base: position 8,943 of record CAYPAH010000012.1, read on the forward strand.
GCCTTTTATCAGCCCTCGCTTGTTTTGATAGACCCGGAATGCTTTGCTACGCTCCCGCCGCAAATATACCGCGAGGGCGTTGCGGAGGCGATAAAATACGGCATTTTATATGATAAAGAGCTTTTCGAGCTGCTTGCGGGCGCGGATTTCGACGATGAGATAAGCGAAGTGGTGCAAAAATGCGTCCGCTTCAAGGCAAAGATCGTGCATGAGGATGAGAATGACCGCGGCGAGCGGCAAATGCTCAATCTCGGACACAGCTTTGCCCACGCCATAGAAAAATGCAGCGATTACAGCGTGGGTCATGGCGACGCTGTGTCGATAGGCATGTGCATGGCGGCGCGGGCGAGCGAAAAAATGGGCTTTGCGGAGCCGGGGACGCTCGCGCGGATCGCCGAGGCGCTTATAGCGAACGGCCTGCCGGTGGTGTGCGAATACAGGGCGGCGGCGCTTGCAAAGGCCGCGCTTTCCGATAAAAAACGCAGCGGAGACGCGATAAGCTTTATTTTGATAGAGCGCATAGGCGAATGTACGCCGCTTACGCTGCCCTTGGACGAGCTTGAAAACATAATGCGCCTTGGCGCGGGAGAAGACTGAAAAATTGGACGTCCTTATAGAAAAAAGCGCTCTGCATGGCAGCATAAGCGCCATACCCTCAAAATCGGACGCGCACCGCGCCATGATAGCGGCCGCGCTTTCCGAAGAGCCTTGCTTTATTAAGCTCAACATGCTCTCGGAGGACACGGAGGCGACGATATCCTGCCTAAAGGCGATGGGCGCGGAGATAACGAGGCATGAGGACGGCTGGCGGATAAAGCCGATAGATAAAGAAAAGCCCGCTGCTTCGCCGCTGCTTAACTGCGGAGAAAGCGGCTCAACACTGAGATTTTTGTTGCCGCTTGCGGCTCTTTTGTGCGAGCATCCCCGCTTTGAAGGGAGGGGCAGACTGCCCGAGCGTCCGCTTGGCCCTCTGTTTCGTGCCTTGCATTCTCACGGCGTAGAGCCGGACGCGGCAAGGCTGCCGTTCACGCTTCAGGGCAGGCTTCACGCGGGGGATTTTCATATTCCGGGCGGGATAAGCTCGCAGTTCGTTTCGGGTCTTCTTTTTGCGCTTCCCTTATTAAAAGAGGATAGCCGCATAATGATACAGGACAGGCTTGAATCCGAAAGCTATGCCGAAATGACCGCGCGCTGCCTTTCCCGCTTTGGGGTTTGCGGCGAAAAAACAGAGACGGGCTATTATGTGAAGGGCGCGCAGAAATATCACGCGCCGCAAACATATTCTGTTGAGGGAGACTGGTCAAGCGCGGCGTTTTTTATCGGCGCGGATTCGCTTGCGGGCAACGATATCAGCGTGACGGGGCTTGACGAAAGCTCTGTGCAGCCGGATAAAAACATATCAAAAATGCTGGCGGGGCTTGGCGGCGAGCTGGACGTTTCCGCCTGTCCCGATCTATTTCCGATATTGGCGGTATGCGCCGCGTTTCACGAAGGAACTACGCGCTTCACGGGCGGCGCGAGGCTCAGAATAAAAGAGAGCGACAGAATTTCGGCCATGGCGGAGGGGCTTAGGGCGATGGGCGCGGAGCTTATCGAATATCCCGAGGGCATGGAGATAAGCGGCGGAAAAGCCCTGCACGGCGCAAAGGTGGATGTGAAAAACGACCACCGCATAGCAATGGCCATGAGCATAGCGGGCAGCCTTTGCGGAAGAGTTCATATACGCGGGGCGGAGTGCGTGAAAAAATCCTATCCCTTATTCTTTGAGCATTTCAGAAAGCTGGGAGGAAAAGCCTATGTCATTTAGCTACGGCGAAGCTTTGAAAATAACCCTGTTCGGACAGTCTCACGCCGAGACTGTGGGCGTGGTTATAGACGGATTGCCCGCGGGAGAAAAGCTCGAGCTTGAAAAGATCCGCGCTTTTATGGCGCGCAGAGCTCCCGGCGGCAGGCTTTCAACGCAGCGCCGCGAGGAGGACTTGCCGGAGATAATATCGGGCGTGGTGAACGGCTTTAGCTGCGGCGCGCCGATAACGGCGATAATCAGGAATAATGATATCCGCTCGGCGGATTACGCGGCCTTTTCAGAGATACCGCGCCCGTCTCACGCGGATTTCGCGGCGATTATGAAGCACGGCGAATATCACGACATTCGCGGCGGAGGTTATTTTTCGGCGCGGCTAACGGCTGCCCTGTGCTTCGCCGGCGCCGTGGCGCTTGGCTCGCTTGAAAGGCGGGGCATATATGTGGGCGCGCATCTTTTGAGCGTCGGATCCGCCGCCAATCTTCCTTTTGACGCTGTGGGCTTAAAAAAAGAGACTTTTTCCGCGATAAAAGAGCACAGCCTGCCCGTTATCGACGAAAAAACCATAGCAAATATCGAGGCTGAAATAGAAAGCGCCCGCGCCGGCGGAGATTCGATAGGCGCGGTGGTGGAATGCGCGGCTATTGGCTTGAGCGCGGGGCTTGGCTCGCCGGTTTTCGGCGGGGTGGAAAACCGCATAAGCTCCGCCGTTTTCGCGATCCCGGCCGTGCGTGGCATAGAGTTCGGCGCGGGCTTTGCCGCGGCAGGAATGCGAGGAAGCGAGCATAACGACGCTTTTGTAGTGCAAAACGGAACGGTTCGCACAAAGACCAACCGTCACGGCGGAGTGCTTGGCGGGCTTACTAGCGGAATGCCGCTCTTGTTTTCCGTCGCCTTCAAGCCTACGCCTTCAATAGCTATAGAGCAGGAGAGCGTTGATACAAAGCGCGGCGAAAACGCAAAGCTTGTTATAGGCGGAAGACACGATCCCTGCGTAGCCCTGCGCGCCGTGCCCTGCGTTGAAGCGGCGGCGGCGATAGCGCTGCTTGACATGCATTTGCAGGAGGGAAAATAAAATGGAAGAAAACGAGCTTGTGCTTTTGCGTTCAGAGATAGACGAAATAGATAAGGAAATACTTGCGCTTTTCCTGCGACGAATGGAAATCGCCAAAGGGGTAGCCGAATATAAGCGAAAAATCGGAGCGCCGGTCGCGCAGAACGCGCGCGAGGCGGAAATAATCAAAAAAGCCGAGGCGGGGGCGGGCGAAGCGCTTGCGCCTTATTCGCGGGAGCTTTTTGAGAAATTGATGTCGCTCAGCCGCCGCTATCAGCAGGAGCTGCTGCGCAAATAGAGGGCGAAGCGAGACTTGAGCGGACGCTCGTTCCATGATACAATTTTAAAAAGGAATAGGAACAAAAAAGCCGGAAATAATCAAAGCAGATTCAGCTTAACGATAAAAAAAGAGGGTGCCGATGAAAGACGAAAAGACGCTTTATGTGGTCGTTCCCTGCTATAACGAAGAAGCGGTGCTGCCCGAAACGGCAAAGCGCCTCGCTGAAAAGCTCAAGGCTTTGCTTGATGATGAAAAGATAAGCGAAAACAGCCGTGCGCTTTTTGTTGACGACGGCTCAAAGGACGCCACATGGGAGCTTATAGCCGATCTGCATTCTCAGGATTCCCGCTTTTCAGGAATACGCCTTTCACGCAACAGGGGACATCAAAACGCGCTGCTCGCGGGACTTGTGACGGCCGCGCAGGACGCCGATATGATAATTTCAATGGACGCCGACCTTCAGGATGACATAAACGCCATGGATGCGATGATAGACGCATATCATTCGGGCTATGACGTGGTTTATGGCGTAAGAGCGCAAAGAAAAACAGACTCGCTTTTTAAAAGAACAACCGCGCTGGCATTCTATAAGCTCATGCGGCTTTTGGGCGCGGAGATAGTTTATAACCATGCGGATTACCGCCTGATGAGCAGGCGCGCGGTCGAGGGCTTGTGTTCGTTTAAAGAGGCGAACCTGTTTTTGCGCGGGATAGTGCCGCAAATAGGTTATCCATGGACTACCGTTGAATATAACAGAGCCGAAAGATTCGCGGGCGAGAGCAAATATCCGCTGAAAAAAATGCTCGCCTTCGCCTTTGACGGCATAACCTCGTTCAGCGTTAAGCCGATGCGGCTGATATTGAATCTGGGCGCTTTGATATTTGCGGCGAGCATAATCGCGCTATTGTGGAGCTTTATCGCCAAATGGACGGGTCACGCGGTGAGCGGCTGGGCTTCGCTGATGTCCTCGATATGGCTTATCGGCGGAATACAGTTGTTGAGCCTTGGAGTCATAGGCGAATATATCGGCAAGATATACAGCGAAACGAAGGCGCGTCCCCGCTTTATTATTCAAGAGGCGCTGCATGAGAACGCGGAAAAAGAACTAAAACGATAATTAAAAAAGCTGCGCGGGCTGAACCCTGTAAAACTTGAAGGAGGCGCTTATGGATCGATTCGGTCTCTTGGGAAGAAAACTTGAACACAGCTATTCGCCGCGCATCCACGCTTCGCTCGGCGATTATTCCTATGAAATTTTTGAGCTTGAGCCGGAGGAGCTTAAAGCCTTTATTCAAAAAGGCGCTTTCAAGGGACTTAATGTGACCATACCTTATAAAGAAGATGTAATGCGCCTGTGCGATCATATTGATCCGCTGGCAAAGCGGATAGGGGCTGTGAACACCCTGCTTCGAAAAGAAGACGGGCTTTACGGCTTCAACACCGATTACTGCGGCTTTCAGGCGGTGCTAAGAGAGTGCGGACAAAGCGTAAGGGGCAAGCGTGTCCTGATCTTCGGCACGGGCGGCGCTTCAAAAACTGTAAAGGTACTGATGGAGGATATGGATGCGGCGGATGTTGTGGTGGTCGGCCGCAGGACCACGCCGGGCTATGACGACCTTTCCTCGTGCTACGGCTTTGACATACTTATAAACGCCACGCCCGTCGGTATGTATCCGAATAACGGTGCGCGGCTTCTCGATATTTCGCGTTTTGCCGGACTGGAAGCCGTTTTTGATATGATCTATAACCCGTGGCGCACTGATCTTCTTTTGCAGGCGCGAAAACGCGGGATAAGCTATTGCAACGGACTTCCCATGCTCGTAGCGCAAGCGGCGGAATCGGCCGCCATATTCACCGGAATACGGATGAGCCTTGAAGAGCGCGAAAAGATAATAAGGGATCTTCTTGCCGAAAAGGTGAACCTTTGCCTTATCGGTATGCCCGGCTGCGGAAAAAGCGAAATAGGACGGCGCCTTTCCGAAATTTCAGGAAGGGAGCTTGTGGATATAGACGAATGCGTTGAGCGGGAGGCCGGCATGAGCGTGCCCGAAATATTCGAAAGACTGGGCGAAGCGGAGTTCAGACGCATGGAAAAAGAGCAGCTCGCCAAAGCGGGCAAGGGCGGCGGGCGGATAATCGCCACTGGCGGCGGCGCCGTGATGGATGAGGATAACAGGCGCGCTATCGCGGGCAATTCCTATACGGTATATATAGCGAGAAAGCTTAGCGAGCTTTCTATAACGGGGCGGCCGCTTTCTGGCGACGGAAGCGGGCTTCGAGCCATGTTCCGCGAGCGCCTGCCCTATTATAAGCTTTGCGCCGACTACACGATAAATAACGACGCCAGTCCCGAAGAGACGGCTGAAAGGATATGGGGTGAATTTTGTGCGGGTATTGGTGATTAACGGGCCGAATATCAATATGCTCGGCATAAGGGAAAAGGATATTTATGGCCATGAAGACTATGAGTCTTTGATAAGCTATATTGAAAAAAGCGCCAAAGAGCTTGGCGTTGAGGCGGAATGCTTTCAATCAAACAGCGAGGGCGATATAGTTACGGAAATACAGCGCGCTTACGGCAGAGTTGACGGCATAGTGATTAATCCGGCCGCCTATACTCACACCAGCGTCGCCATACTCGACGCGCTCAAGGCCGTTTCGCTGCCCGCCGTCGAGGTGCACATTTCAAAGCTAAGCGAGCGCGAGCCTTTCCGGCAAATATCCTATACCTCTATGGCCTGCATAAAAACGATAAGCGGAAAAGGCTTCCCTGGCTATCGCGAGGCGCTCAAAGCCCTGCTGGAACACTGCTCAAAATGAGGCTGCAATAGCCTTATTTCCAGGGACACACTCTTCCTTTTTTGATAAGATAGCTTTTTTCCGCGATGTCGGCCATCGGCTGGTCTGAATATGAGTCGGAATAAAAGGCGGCTACTTTGGCGTTTGGAAAGCACTGCCTGAAACGCTTTACCTTTTCGGCGCCGTAACAGTTTTCGCCGCTTATTTTTCCGCTTTTTGCGTCCATTTCGGTTGCCAGCAGAGTTTTTACGCCCAGCTCTTTGCATATTCCTTCAAGAAGAAAGCGCGGCGAGGCGGAGATCACTATATCGTTGTCCGTATGCGCTTGAAGATACCAATAGAAGATGTTTTTTTTGTGCCCGCGCCAAAAGCTTTCGACCTGCCCTTCAAGCTTTGGAATGAAGCGGATATAAGAGAAAAAGCCCGCCTTGAAACGGCCGCGGCTTATGAGCTTTGCAGCCCAAAGCAGAGCGAGCGCCGCTTGATATGGCAGCAGAAGTATTATATATGGATGGGTGAGCAGGCAGTAAAAATAAAAATCCGTGGATGAATCGTTTTTATAGATCGTTTTGTCAAAATCGAAAACCTGCACTTTTTGTCTCCTTGCCGAATAAATGTCCGCTTATTATAGCATGAGGGGGCGGCGGCGGGCAAGCAAAGGGAGATATCTCTTTTTTTACCGCTTGCCAAGCGCTGGGGAGATGATTATACTAAAGGGGAAATACAAGCATAAAAGGATCGCCTTATCACTCGCTGCCGGAGCTTGGGAGGGCGCATGAAGATACACGATGTTTTTGACGCCGCATTCCACCAATATGGAACGGTGCTTGTTGGTTATTCATTTAATGAGCTGATCGCGGAAACAGAAAAGATATCAGAAAAACCCGAAAATGGCACTATATATGTGGCCTCGGAACCGAGGCTCGAGACATTGGACGCGGCAAAAGAGCTGTGTTTGCGGGGCTTTGGCTCTTTACCTATACAGATAGGCTATTGCAACGGCAGCAACACCATGCTTGATTGTTTGGAATATCACCGCAGCAGCGAGCTGGATATCGCCTGCGACGATCTGATACTTTTGCTCGCGAAGCAGGAAAAAATAAAGGACGGCTATATCGATTCCTCCGAGGTCGAAGCCTTTGTGCTGCCAAAGGGGCAGGGCGTTGAGCTTTATGCCACCACGCTTCACTATGCGCCCTGCTGCGCGCATAAGGGCGAGGGCTTTCGCATGATATGCGTGCTGCCGCGCGGCACTAACGGCGCAAAACCTATAAGCAAAGATATGGGCGGCGACGACGCGCTTTGCTTTGGCAGCAACAAATGGCTTTTGGCGCATCCGCAGGCAAGCGAGGCCGCTCAAGGCGCGTTTGTCGGGATAAAGGGAGAAAACATCGATATTTCCGGAATGATATAAAAGCTTTACGGAAAGAGCGAGAGGGACGAAAAGTGGCAAAGGAAAGAAGAAAAACGGTCACGATGGAGGATGTTGCGCGGGCGGCGGGAGTTTCCGTTACCACCGTTTCGCATGTTGTAAACGGCACGGCAAGCATATCCTCCGAAACGAGCAAGCGCGTGTGGGAGGCGGTGAGCGGCCTTGGCTATAAGCCGAAAATATCGGCGGAGCTCAGGGGCGGCAAGCGGGTCATCGGCATTTTTGCGCCGGATATTGCCAACGAGTTTTATTCCTCCTGCATACAGGTGATATTCGAGGAGGCGTGGAATCACGGCTATGCCGTGATGGTCTGCGATACCCGCCACCACGAAGAGGCGGAGAGCAGCTTTATAAAGAGCCTGCTTTCCATTGGCGTTTGCGGCCTGATATTCCTTGGCGGGCTGGCGGACGAAAATTATATCCTTGAAGCCGCCAAGCAGGTCCCCGTGGTGCTTGGAGACAGAACTATACTCAATCATCCGATGGACGCGGTGCTCACGGATAATGTGGGCATTATGCGAAGGCTCGTTTCGCGCCTTGCAAGCTCCGGTTATAAAAAAATAGGCTATGTGGGGCAGGACACCGAAATGTCCAACGTTAACGAGCGCTATATGGGCTATAAGATAGGCATGGAAGAAAACGGCCTTAACGCCGACCCCGCCTGTATTTATCTAAAGGAATCGCTCAGGCTCAACAAGGCGGCCAATGCCAACGCGCTGATAAAAAGAGAGCTGCAAAGCGGCAAAAAGCTGCCGGAGGTGTTTTTATGCTCCAGCGATCTTATCGCGATAGGCGTTATGAGCGCCTTGCAGGAGGAGGGACTTCGCGTGCCTCAGGATATCGGCGTGGTGGGCTTTGATGATATCTCAATTGCGGCATTTACCCAGCCGCCGCTTACCACGGTGGCGCAAAATATAACACAATTAGGCAAAAAATGCTTTTCTACGCTGCTTAGCCTTATGGAAAATCCAAATCATGCCTCGGTGCAGACGGTGGTCAGCGCAAAAATAATCACGCGCGGCTCGGTTCGCCTGTAAAATCAAGGAAAAATTACATATCCCGTATGAAAGTTAATGAAAAATACGGCTGTTTTGAGAGCATCGCTTGAAAGGGTCATGCCGCGTTGTTATAGTGTGCTTGAACAACAAATCCGGCGTTTCTGAGAAGGCAGATCCTCAGAATGATTGTATTTTCAAGCTAAATCACGACGATGAAGCCCTGATCCAAAAAAGATTGATAAAGGAAGATGAATTATGTTTCAAGCAGATGCGGCAATGATCCGGCAGAATTATTTAAACGCAAAAAAAGTCTATGCACAGTATGGCGTAGATACGGACGCGGCGATGAAGAGCTTTGTTACGGTTTCCATTTCGTTGCATAACTGGCAGGGGGACGACGTTAAGGGCTTCGAGCGTTTTGAAAACGTACATTCGGAAAATACCGTAACGGGCAACTATCCGGGCGCTGCCAGAAACGGCGATGAAATGCGTCAGGATATACTCAAATCCATTCAGTTTTCGCCCTGCGCGCACAGGCTCGATCTTCAAAGCATGTATGCCGAGCCTAAAACGAAAAAAGAGCGCAACGAATACGACGCGGAGGATTTTCGTAACTGGATAGATTTCGCAAAAGAGCATTTTCAGGGCATAGATTTCAACGTTTCTTATTTCACTCATCCCATGATGAAGGACGGCTGCTCGCTCGCCTCTCCCGATGAAGAGGTTCGCGAATATTGGATAAAGGCCGGCATCAACGGGCGCAAGCTTTGCGCGGATATCGGCAAAGAGCTTGGCGTGGCGGTGATAAACAACACATGGGCGCCTGACGGAACAAAGGACAATACCTCCGACCGCATGGGCTACCGCGAGAGACTGCGCGATAGTCTCGATAGAATATTCGCCCAGCACTACGACAAAAAATATCTGCGCGACTGCATGGAGGGCAAGGTCTTTTCCATCGCCAACGAGTGCTTTACTGTGGGCTCGCACGATTTCTATATCGCCTACGCTTCAAAGCATAATCTCGGCCTTACTATAGACACGGGTCATTTTCATCCCACGGAAAACTACGCCGACAAGATATCGGCCGTATATCCCTTTGTGGATTATATGATGTTCCATCTTTCCCGCGGAGTAAGATGGGATTCCGACCACTGCCTCATTCAGGACGACGGCTTGATGCAGGTATTCCAGGAGCTCAAGAGATGCGGGATACTCAACAAGAACGTCGGGCTGGGGCTTGACTTCTTCGATGCGACTATCAACCGCGTAACAAGCTGGACCATCGGCCTTAGAAGCGCGGGCAAAGCGCTGCTTACGGCTCTTCTCGAGCCTACCGGACTTTTGCTCGAGGCGGACGCCGCCGGCAACTACGGCAAGCGGCTTGCTTTGAGCGAAGAGTGCAAGAACCTGCCCGTGAATGCCGTTTGGGATTATCTCTGTCTCGAGACCAAGGCCGGCATCGGCGAAGAATGGATCCGCGAGATGGATAAATATGAGCTTGAGGTATTGAGCAAGCGCAACTGATTCAGTATTCTTGCTCCCGCAAGGGGGCTTTGAATAAAAATAAAATGGAGGAACAAAAAATGAAGAAATTTATCGCAATGCTTCTCACCGTAGCTATGATAGTAGCTATGACGGCATGTGCGGCTCCCGCCGCAGCTCCCGCTGCCGAGCCCGCCGCCCCCGCCGCCGAGCCTGCCGCTCCCGCCGCGGAACCCGCTGCGGAGCCCGAAGCCGCTCCCGCCGCCGAAAACAAGGACTGGGAGATCGTAGTTGTACCTAAGGATTCTTCCAATCCCTGGTTCGTACGCATGAAGACCGGCGTTGACGAGTATGCTTCCGCGAACGCTCTTGCCAACTGCTATCAGAAGGGCACCGACCAGATCGACGCCACTCTGCAGGCTCAGTTGGTCGAAGACCTGATCGCTCAGGGCGTTGACGCGCTGTGCGTGGTTCCCGTAGACATCCAGTCCATGGATCCCATCCTTAAGAAAGCCAAGGACGCCGGCATCGTCGTCGTCACCCACGAAGGCTCCGCGCTGACCAATGTCGATTACGACATCGAAGCGTTCTCCAACGCCGGTTACGGCCAGTTCATCATGGACAACCTCGCTCAGGCTATGGGTGAAGAGGGTCTCTACACCACGATGGTCGCAGACCTCACGAACGGCTCCCACAATGAGTGGGCGGACGCCGCCGTTGCCTATCAGAAGACCGCTTATCCGAACATGACCCTCCTCGAGGAGCAGCCCCGCGTAGAGTCCCACGATAACGGCGACACCGCTTACAACGTATCCAAGGAACTCCTTAAAAAGTATCCTGACCTCAAGGGCATCATGGGCACTTCTTCCTTTGACGCTCCGGGTATTGCCCGCGCTATTCAGGAACTGAACCTTGTTGACAAAGTATTCACCAGCGGCACCGGTATGCCCGCCGACAACGCAGAGCTTTTGAAGAGCGGCGTCGTCAAGTCCCTCACGCTGTGGGATCCCGCAATGGCCGGTCAAGCTATGATCTCTCTGGCTCTCAAGATCCTCAACGGTGAAGATGTTGCCACCACTCCCGTCGATCTGGGCGTAGAAGGCTACACCGCCATGACGCTGCGCGAAGGCAGCACCACCGTGCTCGAAGGCGAAGGCTGGGTCACCATTGACGCCGCCAACGTTGACAGCTTCGGTTTCTAAGATACTCTTTACAGCATTATGCGCACAGGCGGGCTTTGTGCCCGCCGTGCGCGGTTTAAGGCTTGACGAAAAGCCCTTTGTTTCTTACACTTAATGAATGTAGATCCCAATAAACAACTCCCATGCTGGAGGTATACCGTATATGGCACAAGCATTACTCAAAGCAAGCAATATCAACAAATCCTTTGCCGGCGTTCACGCGCTCAAAAACGTCTCTTTGGAGATAATGCCCGGCGAGATACACTGTCTCGCGGGTGAAAACGGATGCGGCAAATCAACGCTTATCAAGATAATTTCCGGCGTTTACGAACGCGATTCGGGAAGCATAGAGTTTAACGGGAAAGAGCTTGGTAAGATCACCCCTATCGAGGCCATAACAAATGGCATACAGGTCATTTATCAGGATTTTTCGATTTTTCCTAATTTAACAGTGATGGAAAATCTGGCGCTTAACACGGAGCTGGCCGCCAAGCGCCGGATAGTAAATAAAAAGCGTATGCGCAAAATAGCCGAGGAGGCGATAGCGAGGATCAATTTTCAGGTGGATCTGGACGTATTGGTCGGAACGCTCTCCGTGGCTGAAAAGCAGATGGTAGCTATCAGCCGCGCGCTTATGTTCAACGCGAAGCTCATCATCATGGATGAGCCCACCACCGCCTTGACCAGAAAAGAGGTGCGGGCGCTCTTTAAGATCATCCTGCAGCTCAAGGAGCAGGGCATCGCCGTGCTTTTCGTGAGCCACAAGCTTGACGAGGTATTTGAAATATCCGAGCGCTTCACCATTTTCCGCAGCGGCGAGCTGGTCGTCAGCGGCAACACAAAAGACCTGGACAACGCGAAGTTTACCTATTATATGACGGGTCGCGAATTCCAGACTCGCGCCTTTAAGGCAGAAAACATTTCAGAGGAACCAATACTCGAGGTGAAGGAGCTTGCGCTTGAGGGACATTTTTCCGATGTTTCCTTTGCCCTTCGCGGAGGCGAGATACTCGGCATAACGGGACTTCTGGATTCCGGCAGAACGGAGCTTGCGCTGGCGCTCTTTGGCATTCGTCCCGCGACCTCCGGCAAAATACTCCGCAACGGCAAGCAGGTCAGCATCAAGCGCCCGGGCGACGCCATTAAGGCTAAAATCGGGCTTGTGCCGGAGGATCGTCTTTCCGAAGGATTGTTCCTTCCCCAGTCGATAGCGGATAACGTAATAATCACCGAGATAGACAAGCTTAAAAGCAAAGCCGGCATCTACGATAAAAAGGCGCGGGGCGGCGAAATACAGAAATGGGTCAAGGATATGGCTATCGCCACACCGGATCCCGAGAATGCCGTCGCAACGCTTTCGGGCGGCAATCAGCAGCGCGTCGTGCTCGCAAAATGGCTTGCCTGCGATCCGGAAATACTCGTTTTGAGCGGCCCCACCGTGGGTGTGGACATCGGCAGTAAGCATGATATACATGCCATTTTGCAAAAGCTCGCCCGCGAGAACCATAT
>CAYPAH010000012.1:21494-23485 GCA_964408655.1 uncultured Oscillospiraceae bacterium
GGTATAATAATCATCTCCGACGATCTGCCGGAGGTCATCGAAAACTGCTCTCGCCTTTTGATATTAAAGGATGGCCGCGTGGCGCTTGAAGCCGACACGGCCGAGCTGGATCAAAAGACGATATTGCAGAACATGATGTGAGGAGGCGCCGAGATGCAAAAAACGCTAAAAAAACTGACGGCTCATAACGAGTTGTATATATTTATGATTATTGTGGCGCTGAGCATACTTATCCAGATACGCTCCGGCCAGTTCTTTACCGGCAACAATCTGGTGGATATCGCCACGGCTATGATCGTCCCGGGCATCTTCGCCATAGGCGAGTTCATGGTCATCATATCGGGCGGCATCGACGTATCTTTTCCGGCCTTGGCTTCGCTTTCGGTCTATGCCACCACGAAGCTGCTGCTCGATGCGGACTATACCGGCGGCATTCTGCTGCCCATACTGCTCGTGATGCTTTTCGGAGCGCTTCTTGGCGCCTTCAACGGCCTGTTTGTAGGCTGCTTCAATCTCAACGCGATGATAGTGACGCTGGGCGCTTCAAGCGTGTTCAAGGGCTTTATGCAGGGCACGCTGAACAGCAAGCAGCTTGCCGTGATACCCGCGGGAATGAAGGAATTCGGCACAAGCGCGCTCTTTACGACCACCAACCCCGTCAGCGGCTTGTCAAGCCGAATGTCAACGGGCTTTATCGTGTTTTTGCTTGTGCTGATATTTGCGTGGCTGCTGTTGACGCGCAGCTATTTCGGACGCGGCATCTACGCTATCGGCGGCAATCCGGCCTCCGCAAAGGCGGCGGGCTTTAACGTGAAGCGCACCAAGTTCCTTACTTATGTTATCGTTGGTATGACCGCTTCGCTCGCGGGTCTTATGCGCGTATGCATGATGCAGCAGTGCCACCCCACGAATATGCTTGGCATGGAAATGAACATAATCGCGGGCGTTGTGCTCGGCGGCACGGCGCTTGCAGGCGGCGCGGGCACTCTGACGGGCTGTATGCTGGGCACGCTTTTGATAGTGCTGGTCGAAAATTCCATGATATTGATCGGTGTTCCGACGACATGGAAAAACGTATTCGTCGGCGCGCTTATCGTGATCGGCACGGGCGTTTCCGCCTATCAGGTGGTTCGCGCGGAACGCGCCGCGGGCAAGGCAAAGAGATTCACCGGGGAGGTGCAGCAATGACGAATATCAAAAAGTTTTATCGGGGAAACCGTCATGTAATGCGTCTGGTCATCATTATGATACTCTGGATGATATTTATGGCGCTCACCAAGGCGAAGAAATTCTATACCTTCAATAATTTTCAGACTATAGCTTCGCAGTTTCCGGAATTCGGCCTTATGTCTTTGGGCGTCATGCTCTGCATGATTACCGGCGGCATAGACTTGAGCTGCGTCGGCGTAGCTAATATCACATCTATACTCGCCGCCACATGGATGATATCGCTGGCCGGAGAGTCCGGCGTGCTCCCTTCGGCTTATTTCCCGCTGATATTTGTGCTGGCGTTTTTGCTTGGCGGTCTTGCGGGACTCTTCAATGGCTTTTTGATAGCCAAAGTGCGCATTCCGCCGATACTTGCGACGCTCGGCGTTAACGAGCTGCTTAGGGGCATATGCATCGCTATGACCGGCGGCACTGCCGTTAGCTCATTTCCCAAGGAGTTCACCAGCGCCGTCTCCGCCAATATTGGCGGGATAGTTCCTATTCGGCTTGTGGTTTTCGTGATAGCGGCGGTCGTAGTCTGGTTCATGCTTGAAAAGACGACCTACGGCGTTAAGCTGCATCTTCTTGGCACAAGCGAAAAGGTGGCGAGATTCTCGGGACTGAATACGGACGCGCTGCTTATGCGCACCTATGCAAGCTCCGGCATTCTTTCGGCGCTTGGCGGACTTATGATGCTTGCGACCTATGCCTCCGCGCGCGCGGATTACGGCAGCCAGTACACCCTGCAGTCTATACTTATCGTCGTTCTCGGCGGAGTAAGC
>CAYPAH010000013.1:0-22596 GCA_964408655.1 uncultured Oscillospiraceae bacterium
TTCGGCTTTCGCGCGCCTACGGCCGATATAACCATGACCCTCTCTATGGCGCTTATAACGTTTATTTTGATTAATTACTACGGAATTCGTCAAAAAGGCGTAAAGGGCAGGATAAAAAGCCTTGCCGAGCCCACGCCTGTCGTGTTTCCCATGAGGGTGATAAGCGACATAGCCGTGCCGGTTTCGCTTGCCTGCCGTCTTTTCGGCAACATGCTTGGTGGCATGATAGTTATGGAGCTGCTTTATTCTTCGCTGGGCAATTTCGGGGTCGCTATACCGAGCGTTGTGGGACTTTATTTCAATGTGTTCCATCCGCTCATTCAGGTGTTTATATTTGTAACGCTCTCTCTTACCTTTATCCGCGAGGCGGCGGAGCTCACGGAAGCATAAGCGTAGGGCAGATATTTAGAAGAAAAAATCAGGAGGAAAAGAATTATGGAAATCGGTTATGTTGCGATCGGTGCGGCGATCTGCCTGCTCTCATGCGTGGCTTCGGGTTTGGCAATGGGTCTTGCCACGGGCAAGGCTGTGGACGCGGTGGCGCGTCAGCCGGAGGCTTCCGGAAAGATAACGTCAATATTGCTTCTTGGTCTGGCCTTGACGGAATCTACGGCCATATACGGTTTCGTTAGTGCTTTGATAATGATGTTCACCCTTGCTTGAGAGCATAGGCGAGCCACAAAGCATTATTACGAAAGGAAGGTGAAACTGCCGTGGATCTGCATTTGTCGGATATTGTGATTCATTGTATCAACATCGTTGTGCTGTTTTTGCTGCTTCGCGCCATACTCTTTAAGCCTGTGCGCCAATTTATGCAGGAACGCAGCAAGCGTGTTGAAGCGCAGCTCAAGCAGGCGGAGGAAAACGCAGCGCAGAGCGAAAAGGATAAAAAAGAATATGAAGAAAAGCTGATAAAGGCCGAAGCGGACGCGCTTGAAATAAAAAAGGACGGCGAGCATAAGGCTATGGAATCGGCGGACGCCATCATCGCCGCGGCCAAACGCGACGCCGAGCAGATATTGGAGGACGCAAGAGCCAAAGCAAGAGACGAGAGCCGTCAGGCTGCGCAGGATATGCAGGATGAGCTTCTTGACGCGGCTGTAGATATAGCCGGACTTATACTCAAGCGCGAAATACGCGCCGAGGATAACAAGGCCGTGATAGAGGAGTTTCTCAAGAAGGAGGGCGCGTGAAATGCGGAACATTTTGATCCGGTCAGCGCAGCCTCTTGACCAAAGGATGCTTTCGCTTATAAAAGCCCGTTTTGAAGAAATGCTGAAAACGCCCGTGCGCTGCCGCGTGGAGCAAGACCCTGAACTGATAGGGGGCTTTATTGCTTTTGCGGGAGGAACGGTATATGATTTCAGCTTCAAAACGCAGCTTGATGCGCTGAGAAGCGAGCGCGGAAAGGACGGCAATGTCAGACTGCATCGAATTTGACAAAAGCGGCGTAGGGTCGTTTTTGAAGCGGCGCATCGAGCAGTATGCCTTTGCGCCCAAAATATTTGAATATGGTCTTGTGCTAAGCTGCGCTGACGGCATTGTGCAGGTATCGGGACTTCCACATACCCGCTATGGCGAAATACTGGAATTTGAGCATGATGTATACGGCCTCGCGCTTGATCTTAGAGAGGATGGAGTAGGCGCGGTGCTTTTATCCGACGCTTCGCGCCTCTCGGCGGGCTCGATAGTGCGGGGCACGGGGCATGTTGCCGATATAGGCGTGGGCGAAGCCCTTCTGGGACGTGTGGTCGATCCTATAGGTCGTCCTTTGGATGGACGGCCTTTGGACGTAACTAAATATCGTCAGGCGGAATGCGCCGCCCCAAGGATCATGGATCGCGCGCCTGTGGACACTCCGCTTGAAACCGGAATATTGGCTATAGACAGCATGATACCTATCGGCCGCGGACAGCGCGAGCTTATAATCGGGGACAGGCAGACGGGAAAGACCTCAATAGCCATTTCCGCCATGCTGAATCAAAGGGACAAAAAGGTGCCCTGCGTATATTGCGCTATAGGGCAGAAGGCTTCTACGATAGCGCAGCTTGTCGGTATGCTTACGGAAAACGGAGCGATGGCGCACAGCGTGGTCGTGGCCTCTACTGCCAGCGACGGACCTGCGATGCAGTATCTTGCCCCGTATGCGGCCTGTGCTATCGCGGAGGAATTCATGTATAAGGGCATGGACGCGCTTGTAGTGTATGACGATTTAAGCAAACACGCCGTCGCTTACCGCGCGATGTCGCTGCTGCTTCGCCGCCCTTCGGGACGTGAGGCTTATCCGGGGGATGTGTTTTATCTGCACAGCCGTCTTTTAGAGCGCGCGGCGCGTCTTTCGCCGGAAAAGGGAGGCGGTTCGCTTACGGCCTTGCCGATAGTTGAGACGATGGCGAACGATATCTCCGCTTATATCCCTACGAACGTAATTTCCATCACTGATGGACAGATATACCTTGAAAGCGAACTTTTTAACGCCGGTGTGCGTCCCGCCGTGAATATCGGGCTTTCGGTGTCCCGTGTTGGCAGGGCGGCGCAAAGAAAGGCCATGAAAAAGGTGTCGGGCAGTATGCGTCTTGAGGTCGCTCAATATCGCGAGATGGCGGTATTCGCGCAGTTCGGTTCCGACGTTGATTCAAGCACGCAAAGCCTGTTGGCAAAGGGCGAGCGGCTGGTGGAGCTGACAAAACAACCCGTGCAGGAGCTTTTGTCTTTAGCGGAGCAGGTAGCCTTGCTGCTTGCCTTCTCACGCGGCGCGTTTCAGGATATACCTGTGAAAAACGTTCAGGAGCGCAAAGAGGAAATGCTTGCCTATATGCGCAAATACTGCCGCAGAACGTTGGCGCAGGTGAACCGCACCGGAAATATGAGCGATGCGGACAAAGAGGATATGTCCGGAGTAATGGATAATTTCCTTAAAATGGTAAGAGAGCGCGATAGCAGGCTATCAGCGGCGCAGACGGAGGCGGCTGAAGATGCAGAGCACTAATGAGATCCGCGAGCATATAGGCGCCATTGAAGAAACGAGAAAGATAACCAATGCGATGCAGCTCGTTTCAACCGCCAGATTAAAGCGGGTCATGGATCATATCGACTATAACCACCGCTATTTTCAGCGTGTGCTTGCCGCTATGCGCGATATATTGTCTTCAACAGAAACAGTAAGCCATCCTTACCTTACTGATCGCGGAGCCAAACGGCAGAGCTTTATAGTGATCGCCGCCGATAAGGGCTTATGCGGAAACTATAACGCAAGCGTTCTCGAGCTTGCCTTGAAACAGATCAAAAATGCGGGCGAGGGAGCTTCGGTAATCGCGGTGGGAATAATCGCCAAGGAATATCTTGTTTCCCACGGCGTCATTCCCAACGCGGAAATAATGGGCATGGTTCAAGACCCTACTCTGCATGAAGCGCGCACGCTGGCATACGACGTTTTTGACCTGTATGATAAAAACAAAACCGATGAGGTATATGTGCTTTATACCTCGTTTTACGGAAAAACGAAGAACAAGGCGATCATGCGAAGGCTTCTTCCGGTGATGAAAAGCGATTATGACATTGCCGAGGCGAGCGAAAGGGCAAGGGACATGAGCTATGAGCCCTCCGCGCAGGAAATGTTTTCTCATTTGGTTCCGCAATATGTTATCGCTGTGCTTTTCGGCGCTTTGGAACAATCGTATGCCTGCGAGCAGTTTGCGCGCATGAACGCCATGCAGAGCGCAACGCAAAATGCCGACGAGATGCTTCAAAAGCTCAAACTGCGATATAATCTTGCGCGGCAAACGGCGATCACTCAGGAAATAGCGGAAATTTCCGGCGCGGCGGAGGCGCTTAGATAAGCGTATCCTGCGAATCCGAACTACGCTTTTAGACAACATGCTTGAGGCATGAAAAAATGATGCGAGCGCGCCTTGCGCGCATGGAAAAACAAAACGTGACCCGCAGCGAGGGGGAATAAACAATGGAAAAAGAAACGATAGGCCGCGGTTCGATCGTTAAGATCAGCGGGCCGGTGCTGGATGTGAGATTTGATTCCGCACTGCCGCAGATAAACGATCTTTTGACTACGGATAAAGGAATGCACATGGAAGTCGCGGCGCATATCGGCGGCGGAATAGTTCGCTGCATAGCCTTGGACGCTACAGACGGAATGTCCTGCGGCGAAGAGGCGGAGGACTTTGGCGGCGGCATCAGAGTGCCGGTAGGCTCTGAAGTGCTTGGCCGCGTGGTCGATGTGCTCGGCCGGCCTGTTGACGGACTTGGCCCCATAAATGCAAAGGAAAACTGGGATATCCACCGCGAAGCCCCTGTGTTTCGCAACGTTAAGCCGGTCACGGAGATACTCGAGACGGGCATAAAGGTCATTGATCTTCTCGAGCCTTACGCAAAGGGCGGCAAGATAGGGCTTTTCGGTGGCGCAGGCGTTGGCAAGACTACGCTGATAATGGAGATGATACACAATATCGCCTTCAACCACGGGGGATATTCGGTGTTTGCGGGCGTCGGAGAGCGCAGCCGTGAAGGCAACGACCTCATTCACGAGATGAAGGAAAGCGGTGCGATAGATAAAACGGCACTCGCCTTCGGACAGATGAACGAGCCTCCGGGATCGCGAATGCGCGTGGCGCTTACAGGGCTCACCATGGCGGAATATTTCCGCGACCGGGAAAACAGGGACGTCCTGCTTTTTATCGATAACATTTATAGATATGTTCAGGCCGGTAATGAGGTTTCGGCGCTGCTTGGACGAATGCCCTCGGCGGTGGGTTATCAGCCAACGCTAGCTACTGAGCTTGGCGAGCTTGAAGAGAGGATAAGCTCTACTTCGGATGGTTCTATAACCTCGGTACAGGCGATATATGTTCCCGCGGACGATCTTACTGATCCGGCTCCGGCAACGATATTTTCTCATCTCGACGCTACAACGGTCTTATCCCGCGCGGTGTCTGAAATGGGCATTTATCCTGCGGTCAGCCCGCTTGCTTCGTCTTCAAGAATACTTGATCCGACCATCGTAGGCAGAGAGCATTATGAAACGGCGAGAAAGGTGCAGGAATGCCTGCAACGCTATAACGAGCTGAAGGATATAATAGCGATACTCGGTATGCATGAGCTTTCGGCGGACGACAGGGCTACGGTATATCGCGCGCGCCGCATAGAGCGTTTCCTTTCACAGCCCTTCCAGGTCGCAGAGGTCTTCACGGGCGCGCCGGGGCGTTTCGTTCCCCTTAAAGACACTATCAAGAGCTTTCAGGCTATTCTCTCGGGAGAGCTTGATAATGTGCCGGAGGCGGCCTTCTTTATGGTGGGCGATGTTGACGAGGTGCTTCAAAAAGCGAAGGAGATAGGCTGATATGGCCATGTTTCATCTTAGCATAATGACGCCTGAAAGACAGTTTTTTGACGGCGACGCGGAGCGTTTGGTCATAAACAGCGTGGATGGCGAAATGGGGATTCTTGCGAACCACGCGCCGATGGCCGCTCCTCTGACGGTGGGAAAGCTTCGCTTCATGCAGGGCGGAAAATGGCGCGAGGCCGTTAATTCAGAGGGATTTATCGAGGTGCTCGATAATTCGGTATATGTGTTTGTGCAGACCTGTGAATATCCCGAGGAGATCGACGCAAAGCGCGCCGAAGCAGATCGCAGGGCGGCTGAGGAAATGATACTGCGCAAACAAAAACTGTTGGAATACGGCGGTACAAAAATCGCGCTTTCACGAGCCATGGCAAGACTTAGAGCCGTAAACCACAAGCTGAATAACTGAAAACACGCTGTTTTGAGAAAAGCCGGAAAAAGTCGGCACGGCGCTCAAAACGGCGTTTTTATAATCCTTTTATATAAACCAGGCGTAATTACATATAAAGCAGGATATCTTTCCGGCGTTTTAAGCGCCGGATATTCTTTTTGAGGGGCGGATTATGTAATACCCACACAATTTTTGCCTGCGGAATACTATAACATTGGGAATGTTTTCCTGTTATTAATCTTATTTCCGATGTGAGGTAAAAATGAGCGAGGGAAAGTACCTGAATGATATGGGTGCCGGCGATAAGGCGGTGGTGGCGGAGCTTTTGGCGACGGGAAATATGCGGCGAAGGCTGCTTGACGTCGGTTTGGCGGAAAGTACGGAGCTGGAATGCCTTGGGCGAAGTCCGGGAGGGGATCCTGCGGCGTTTATGATACGGGGAGCCGTGATAGCGATACGCTCGGAGGACTGCGCCAAGGTCAGAATAGTGTCTGGAGGGGAAGGCGGAGAAGATGATTTTGAAGAATGACAGCAAGGTATACGGAAAGCTCAAATCAACGAGAAAAGGCGGAAAGCTGGCTGATTGCGACAGAACAGTGGCGCTTTCCGGCAACCCAAATGTTGGCAAGAGCACGGTGTTTAACAATCTTACGGGGATGAAGCAGCATACCGGAAACTGGCCGGGGAAAACGGTAGGCTGCGCAGAGGGCTGCTGCGTTACGGCAAAGCACAAATACCGTATGGTCGATCTGCCGGGCACATATTCCTTGATGGCGCATTCCTCTGAGGAGGAGATAGCAAGAAACTTTATCTGCTTTGGCGAAGCCGACGCGGTGGTAGTGGTGTGCGACGCGAGCTGCCTTGAGAGAAATCTCAATCTTGTTTTACAGACTCTGGAGATATCTACAAATGTAATAGTGTGCGTGAATCTGCTTGACGAAGCGAAGCATAAGGGGATGCGCATAGATTTGCAGGGACTTTCGCGCGAGCTGGGCGTTCCCGTGGTGGGAACGGTAGCAAGAAAGAAAAAAAGCCTAGATAATTTAACGAAGAGCATCGATGCGCTGATGGAGGGCGGCATAAACGCTCCGCTTCGTATAAGCTATCCTCAGCAGATCGAAAAGGCGATAGCTATGCTTGAGCCCGAGCTGAAAAGAATGAGCGGGGAGCGCATAAACAGCCGGTGGCTGAGTTTAAGGCTGCTGGACAGTGACGAATCTTTATTAAACGAAATATCTGCTTGCTTCGGAGAAAAATTTTTGCAGGATGAAGGGCTGCAAAAGTCTCTGGAGCGGGCAAGGGCTTATTTATACGAATGCGGGATAAAGGAAGATAAGCTAAAGGATATAGTGGTCTCATCCCTTCTTTTTAAAGCCGAGGAAATATGCGCAAAGATACTGCGTTATGAAAAGGAAGAATATAATTCCTTTGATAGAAAAATGGACGGGATATTGACGAGCAAATGGGCGGGCTATCCTGTGATGCTGTTATTGCTTTCTCTGGTTTTTTATCTTACGATTACAGGCGCGAATTATCCCTCCCAATGGCTTGCCTCGGCTCTTTTCTATCTTCAGGACAGACTGACCGAGCTTTTTGTATATCTGGGTGCTCCGGACTGGCTGCATGGCCTTGTGGTGCTTGGCGCTTATCGCGTGCTTGCGTGGGTAGTCTCCGTCATGCTGCCGCCAATGGCGATATTCTTTCCGCTTTTTTCTCTTCTGGAGGACGCCGGATATCTTCCCCGCGTCGCCTACAATCTTGATCGTCCTTTCAAACGCTGCTGCGCCTGCGGCAAACAAGCGCTGACGATGTGCATGGGCTTTGGCTGCAACGCCGTTGGCGTGATAGGCTGCCGCATAATAGATTCGCCGCGAGAGAGGCTGCTGGCGATATTAACGAACAACTTCGTGCCGTGCAACGGGCGCTTCCCCACACTGATCGCGCTTTTGAGCATGTTTTTTATCGGCGCGTCCGCGGGAGCGTTCTCTGGGCTGCTGTCGGCGCTGCTGCTAACGGGAGTGATCGTTCTTGGGATAGGCGTGACCTTTGCCGTTACGAAGCTGCTCTCAAAAACGCTGTTAAAAGGGGAAGCGTCGTTTTTCACCTTGGAGCTTCCGCCATACAGAAGGCCGCAGATAGGCAAGGTGATCGTGCGTTCAATCTTTGACCGGACTTTGTTTG
Source organism: uncultured Oscillospiraceae bacterium (assembly GCA_964408655.1). GTDB lineage: Bacteria > Bacillota > Clostridia > Christensenellales > CAG-138 > JAQVRG01. Next base: position 7,929 of record CAYPAH010000013.1, read on the forward strand.
TGCTTGGACGGGCGGCGGCGGTGGCGGCGCCTGCGGGACTTTTGATCTGGGTGATGGCTAATATAATGATAGGAGATCTGAGCATACTCGATCATTGTTCGGCAGCTCTTGATCCTATCGGGCGCGTAATGGGTCTGGACGGAGTGATATTGCTGGCCTTTATCCTTGGCTTTCCCGCAAATGAGATAGTCGTTCCGATAATGATAATGGCATATCTGTCTCAGGGGAGCATTCTTGAGCTTGATAATATCGCGGAGATGAAGGCGCTTTTCATAGATAACGGATGGACGTGGATAACGGCCATGTGCACTATGCTGTTTTCACTTTTGCATTGGCCGTGCTCAACTACTCTTCTTACAATCAAAAAAGAGACCGGAAGCTGGAAATGGACGGCCATCGCCTTCGCGCTGCCTACTGCGATCGGCTTTATATGCTGCGCTTTGTTTGCGAACATAGCTAAGCTTTTTGTATAAGAATCGATCTGTCCCGCCGCTTAAAGCCTGCTTGGCGATATTCGGCGGGCGTTTAGGCCGATTGCATAATGCACGTTGCAAAACTCAAGCGTGATGGTAAAATAAATATAACGGTTCGATATCATTATTACAAATCAAGCTCATATCACGGCATACAGGCACGAAAGGGGAACGCTATGGCAAGATACATAATGGCTTTGGACGCCGGCACGACAAGCAACCGCTGCATCATTTTTAATGAAAAAGGAGAAATGTGCAGCGTCGCCCAAAAGGAGTTTACGCAGATATACCCTCGCGCGGGGTGGGTGGAGCATGACGCCAACGAAATATGGGCTACGCAGATCGGCGTGGCGCAGGAGGCGATGGCGAAGCTCAATTTAAAGGCGAACGATATCGCGGCCATAGGCATCACCAATCAGCGTGAAACTACTGTTGTGTGGGACAGAAAAACGGGCGAGCCGGTGTGCCATGCCGTCGTGTGGCAATGCAGAAGGACTTCGGCTTATTGCGACAGCTTGAAGGAAAAAGGTTTGGCGGATATCTACCGCAAAAAAACGGGACTTGTGATAGACGCTTATTTTTCCGGAACGAAGATACGCTGGATTTTGGAAAATGTGCCGGGCGCGCGCGAACGCGCCGAAAAAGGTGAGCTCTGCTTTGGCAATGTTGATTCATGGCTTATCTGGAAGCTTACCGGCGGCAGAGTGCATGTGACGGATTATTCCAATGCCTCGCGCACTATGCTCTTTAACATAAACAGTTTACAGTGGGATGACGAGATACTTGCTGAGCTTGATATACCAAGATCCATGCTGCCAGAGGTGAAAGAGTCAAGCTGTGTATATGGAATGACCGAGCCCTCGATATTCGGCGCGGAGATACCGATAGCGGGAGCGGCGGGTGACCAGCAGGCGGCGCTTTTCGGCCAGACCTGCTTTGAGCCGGGAGATGTGAAAAACACCTATGGAACAGGCGCTTTTATGCTTATGAACGTGGGTGAAAAGCCGGTGTATTCAACAAACGGGCTGGTGACGACGATAGCATGGGGCTTGGACGGCAGGGTAAGCTATGCGCTTGAAGGTTCGGTCTTCATAGCGGGCGCGGCCATACAGTGGCTAAGAGATGAGATGCACCTGATAGAGAGCGCGGCGGAATCCTCCGCATATGCGGAGGCTGTGGAGGACACGGGCGGCTGTTATGTGGTGCCCGCCTTTGCAGGGCTTGGCGCGCCATATTGGGATCAATATGCGCGAGGCGTGGTCGTGGGGCTGACGCGAGGCGTAAATAAGCATCATTTTGTTCGCGCCACTCTCGAATCTCTCGCGTATCAATCGGCGGATCTGCTTCGCGCCATGCAGCAGGACGCGGGCAAAAAGATCACGGAACTGAAGGTGGACGGCGGAGCCTGCCAAAATGATTTTTTGATGCAGTTTCAGGCGGACATAATAAACGCAAAGGTGCAGCGTCCTAAATGCGTTGAGACAACGGCTATGGGCGCGGCTTATCTTGCGGGTCTGGCCGTGGGATATTGGAAAACGAAAGACGAGGTCATACTCAACCGCACGGTCGGAAGGGTATTTTCTCCCGATATGGAGGCAAATAAGCGGCAAAGGCTGCTGAAAGGCTGGGCAAAAGCCGTGAAATGCGCCTTTGGCTGGGCTTTAGAGGATGATTGAGACTGATTGAAAAAGCAAAGGAGTTTCTATGTATGATGTTGTGATAATCGGCGGAGGCGTTATCGGCTGCGCTGTGGCAAGAGAGCTTTCGAGATATGAACTTGATATTCTGCTGCTTGAGAAGACGGCGGATATATGCAATGGGCAAAGCAAAGCGAACACGGCGATAGTCCACGGGGGATATGACGCGAAGCCGGGAACGCTCAAGGCAAAGTTCAACATACTCGGCAATGCTATGTTTGATAAGCTTTGCGCGGAGCTGGATGTTCCGTTTGAAAGAAATGGATCTCTGGTGGTCTCATATTTTGAAGAGGACGATCCAAAGCTTTATGAGCTTTTAGAGCGCGGAAGGCAGAACGGCTGCAAGGATATGCGCATCGTCGGGCATGACGAGCTTTTGCAAATGGGGGAAAAGCTCAATCCTTCCGTGAGCAAGGGTCTTTTTGTGCCAACAGGAGGAATAGTCTGTCCGTACGAGCTTACGCAGGCATTTGCCGAAAACGCCGCACATAACGGCGTGGAATTTCTTCGCAGCGCCGAAGTGAAGGGGATCTCAAGAAATGAAGACGGCGCCTGGCTCGTGCAAAGCGAAGCGGGAGATTTTACGGCGAAGGCGATAGTGAATTGCGCGGGTCTTTATTCGGATGAGATAAACAATATGGTCTCAAAGGACAAGCTGCATATCACGCCGCGACGGGGTGAATATTATATAGTCGATAAAAAACATGCCGGAGCTTTCCACTCGGCTATATTTCCCGTACCATCAAAAATGGGCAAAGGCATTCTGGTGGCGCGCACGGTCGATGGAACGATATTGCTTGGGCCCACGGCTGAGGATGTAAACGATAAGCTTGACACGCGCACGACGGCTATGGGTCTTGAAAAGGCGCTCGAGGGAGCGAAGCGCACATGGGCGGATTTACCATCCAGGGATTTCATCACTACCTTTTCTGGGCTGCGCGCACATTGCGACAGGGATGATTTTGTGCTTGGCGAACCCGGCGACTGCCCAATGTTTTTTAACGCGGCGGGCATAGAATCTCCGGGGCTTTCATCGGCTCCGGCCATCGCGCAGTATTTGGGAGGCATGATCGCCGAAAAGCTTGGCGCCAAAGAAAACAAGGCCTTTGATCCAATAAGAAAAGGAATCCCCAAATTCAGGGATATGAGCGATGATGAGCGCCGCGAGGCGATACGGCTCGACCCCGATTACGCAAAGATCGTTTGCCGCTGCGAAACGGTGACCGAAGCGGAAATACGCGAGGCTATACGCCGGGATGTGGGCGCAAGGACTTTGGACGGAATAAAGCGGAGGACCCGCGCGGGGATGGGCAGATGCCAGGCGGGCTTCTGCACGGGAAGAACGCTTGAAATACTGTGTGAAGAGCTTGGGATATCGCCGCTTGAGGCAAGCAAGTTCGGCGGTGGATCAAAGCTTATCATATCCATGCTCTTCAGGGAGGATAACGGCAATGCTTAAAAAGGACATCGTTATTATAGGCGGAGGCCCCGCGGGACTATCGGCAGCCGTGTCCGCATATGAGGCGGGGGCGAGGGATATTTTGATACTTGAAAGGGAAAGCGCCCTTGGCGGAATATTGAAGCAGTGCATTCATAACGGCTTTGGACTTCATACCTTTCGCGAGGAGCTGACGGGTCCTGAATACGCTCAGCGTTTTATAGATAAGGTGGATTCTTACGGCATAGAGTATCAGCTTGATACGATGGTGCTCGACATTACGCGGGAAAAAATAATAAGCTGTGTGAGCCGTGAACATGGCTTTGAGACTATAGAAGCTAAGGCTGTGATATTGGCGATGGGCTGCCGAGAAAGGCCGAGAGGCTCGATCGGTACGCCGGGCTGGAGATGCGCGGGCATATACACGGCGGGGACGGCGCAGAAATTCGTAAACCTTGAAGGGATGATGCCGGGAAAGAGAGTAGTGATACTCGGCTCAGGCGATATCGGCCTTATTATGGCAAGACGGATGACCTTTATGGGCGCAAAGGTGCTGGGCTGTGTTGAGCTTATGCCATACAGCGCGGGATTAAAGCGAAACATAGTGCAATGTCTTGATGATTATGATATCCCTCTCTATCTCAGCCATACCGTTATAGATATAGCGGGGAGGGAACGTCTTGAGGGCGTTACCATTGCGCAGGTGGATGAAAACAAAAAAGTTCTTTCGGGTACGGAGCAGTATATCCCCTGCGATACCCTGCTGCTTTCGGTAGGGCTTATACCCGAAAACGAGCTTAGCGGCATGGCGGGCGTAAAGCTTTCTCCGGCAACGAGCGGCGCTGTGGTGGATGAAAGCTTTACCACTTCTGTTGATGGTATTTTTGCCTGTGGCAATGTGCTGCATGTGCACGACCTGGTGGATTTTGTTTCGGAGGAGTCTGCAAAGGCCGGAAAATGCGCATATGATTATGTTTGCGGAAGGATAAAAAACAGCTCCTTGAAGCTCCCCGTTGAAATGGGAGAGGGCGTAAACGCACTTGTTCCGCAATATATTTCCCGGGATATTGAAGAGCCCTTGACTATCATGTTCCGCCCGCGCGGAGTTTATAAAAATGCGACTATCCGCATTTTGCTTGGCGACCAAGAGGTATTCAGAAAGCGCAGCAAAATACTTGCGCCTGCCGAAATGGTCAGCTTGAAATTTGAACCTTCGTTCTTTGAAAAAGCGCCGGAGGCGGAAAAAGTAAAGATAAGCGTGGAGGCATGAAAGCAATGGAAAAGGAATTGACCTGTATAGGCTGCCCGATGGGATGCCGCTTGAACGTAAAGCTTGATGAAAACCAGAAGTTCCTTTCGGCGGAGGGCTATAGCTGCAATATCGGCAAAAAATATGCCGAGGAGGAATGCACAAGGCCAACGCGCATGGTGACTTCGCTCGTCAAGGTGAAAAACTGCAAGACGCCGCTCTCGGTCAAGACGGATAATCCGATAGATAAAAGCCTGATATTTGACTGCCTTGGCGAAATAGCAAAGTGCGAATTGAATCTGCCCGTGCATATCGGGGATTTGGTAATAAAAAACGTTTGCGGGAGCGGAGTTGACGTTGTGGCGACAAAAGAACTTGAATAAACAGCCGCGCAAGAAAAAAACGTATCGATATGTACGATTTGTAAACAGTTTTTGCCTATTTAAACAAAAATATTGAAACCAGGGCTAACATTTGTTACATTGTGACGTATAAAGGGTCACAAAAACAAAGGAGGATAATTAAAATGGAAGATAAGAAAAATCTCAAACCCATGAATGAGGAAACTTTGGATGAAGTAGCGGGCGGTGCCGTCAATTACGATTTTTACGGCAATCCGATCAATAATGTTCCCATGGGCGCTCCCCTGACCACCACTCCGATCAATAACGATCTGAGCTGCTCTATCAAGAATTCCAGAGGCGCGACCTATGCCTGCCCCTCCTGCGGAAGCACCCGTTTCAAGATCAAGAGCGCCGATGAGCGCAACATCAACCTTCAGTGCAAGGATTGCGGCACTAAGTTCACCGTCGCTAACGTTTGATTTTAGCTTTTCCTGCGGCCGCGGATATTTACCGTGGCCGCTTTTTTTGCGCCTGCAAAGAAGATGAGGGCAAAAATGAGAGCGAGCGGATAGAACGAAGCGCCGGAGGTGCTCGGCGGAAGGAGCTGAGCTTTTTTCTTTAACAGAGCGGCGCGTTCCAGATCAAGCTCGGCCATTGAAGAATAGCTTTCGCCGCCGCCCGATGAAATATCCACATATTGAAGCAGGCGTTTGCTGTAATCCTGCAAAGCTGTGAGCAGATATATCCTGCTGCCCGCTACTGTGCCGCGAGAGGTGTACGCAAGCCCCGTGCCCCGATATGAAAGCCTGCGCCATGTGTTGGAAGACGGATTGTAGGCGAGTATGCCGCTTTCCGCGCCCTTTTCAGAGAAGCATAATATTTCGTCGTTAAGCACGGCAAAGCTCCACTCCCATGTGTTGGTATATGAGGAGGAGTGCGCGTTCCATGCATTGCCGTCATAAGAGAGCAGAGAATATTGCCTTGCGTCGCTGTCATATAAAAACACTGTCAGCTTTCCGTTTAGCAAAACCGCCCTTGCGGAGGAAATGTTGCCGGGGAAGATGTCCCCTCCGCTTGTCCAAAGGCCATTGTCTTTATCGTATATTTGAAGATCGGAGCTTAGGCCAGAGCCTTTTCCGCCTATTATCATCAAGCTCCCATTATATACGGCCACAGCGCCCGAATAAAAGCCGCCGCTGCCAAGATCAAGCGTATACGGCCCGTTTATGGGCGAAAGCCATTGCTTCGCCGCCATATCATAACGGTGGATATGGTTTATATCATAGATATATAGAATGTTGCCGTCTGTAAAGCTGGAAAAGTCATCATGCGCCGCCGTGTCGCCGAGGCTTTCCTCAAATGAAAAGGCAGACCATGCGCTCCCTTCGCGAACGCTGATATGATAACCCTGCGGAGAGCTGACAAGATAATAGAGAGCGCCGTTATAGCCGAAAAGATCGTTTTGCACTATTTCTCCGCCGCTGATCTCAGGCATATCGCCTATTATCTGCATGTTGCCGCGCGGGGAATAATCATATCTCATGCGATAGCTTCGCAAGTTGCTTTTTGTGATGACGAGAGTTTGTATTCCCGATATTCCATCCGGAAGGGCAAACTCAAGCGCGCAGGCTCCGCCGCTCCCGCTTTGCGTTATGCCGGAAACCGTCTGCCCCGCAAGGCTCACCACGGGCGAATCTCCGAAGAACCAGCCTTCAACACGCACCGTGCTTCCGTTTTGCGCGATGCTGTCTATAACGGGCGCAAAATCGCCTGTGTCGCTGTCCGCGGCATGAGTGAGATCGAGCGCGCCGCTTGTTACTGTTTTTCCCGTAAGGCTCGGCTCAAAACGCGAGCTGCCCAGCAGTCTCGCCCTAAGCTCAGGCATACTTTTATCCGGCATGGCCGCATAAAGCAGGGCGTATGCTCCCGCAACATGCGGGGCGGCCATGGAGGTGCCTTCTTCCACGGAATAATCAGAGCCGCTCACTCTGGCCGCTTTGTCTATAAATATCGTTACAGGCACAGGTGCGGCGCCCATGCTTATCATGCCAAACCAAAGCGAAAGCTCGGAATTTGAGCTGTTGCTTCTATTAAAATAATACCATTTGTCCGGCATACACTGCGTTGCAAAAGGATTCACATCTTTTTCGCCTATCTTTGCGATATACATGATCTGCGAAGCGGCGGAGGGGTCTGAAACTGAAAAGCGAAAGCGAAAGCCGAGCGTTTCTCCGGCGTTCGTCAGGCCGTAATTATCCGGCAGTAAAATGCGGTAATCGCTGTAGCCGTCGCTCGGAACAAGCTGAAATTGCAGGCTCTTATCGCTGGAATATCCGCCGGGGGCAGGGGTGACGCTTTGCACGAGCGCGTCCGAGCTTACGCTGCGGCTGGGGAAATCATAGCCGGAATAGCTTATGGTATAACTGCGTGAGGCGTCTTCGAAATCGTCATAGATCAAACTTCCCGAGCTGCCCGCGAAGTTGCCCTTTCCCCTTAGCCAGCATGAGAGTATATCGGTGCCGGGAGCGGATATCTGAACGCAGGTATCGCTGTAATTTGAATAGCTCGCGTCAAATTCGCCGTTTATATCCGTGGCGGCGACGGCGAGGGTATATTTGCTTTCGAAATATGAAGGGTACACGCTGCTTCGCGGGTTGTCGATATAAAGGCCGCTGTTGCCGGCGGATCTTACGGGCAGAACGCCCGCGTCGCCCAGAAGACCGTGAGCGTAGCTTATCGCCTCAGAGCATGTCCAGTCTCCGCCGAAGGACATGTTTGCGGCTACTATATTTACGTTATCTGTCAGCTTTTTTTGCATCACATGATGGATGCCCGCTACTACATCGCTCGCATAGCATGAGCCGTTGGCCGCGAAAACGCGAACCGGCATTATTTTGGCTTTGGAGTATTTGCCCATGACTCCGGCTATACCCTCGGCATTATCAGTTTGCGCGGCAATTATGCCCGCCACATGCGTGCCGTGTCCGTTTCCGCCGGTGTCCGTTCCGGGGTCTATGCCGTTCGTGGGATATGCGTCGAAGGCGAGCGAGGGGTCTGTGATACGTCCGGCCAGATCAGGATTGCCGTAATCTATTCCTGTGTCTATCACGGCTACAACGATATCTCCCGCCGTTTCGCTTTGTACGTTTGCGTTGCTCCAAAGGGCTTCGGGCTGTATGCCCTTAACTCCAAGCAGTCCCCACTGCTCGCTTATATAGGGGTCGCTATAGCTCACAGCGTCGGGATAACAACGGTAATTCGGCTCCGCCGCCTCCACATAGTCAAGCTTGTTCAAGGCGTCAAGCAGGGCTTGCGTTTCCATTGTACTGCTGACATGCGCTATAGAGAGCCTGCCGATTTCTTCGTTAGAGGCTTCCGGTCGCGCTTTATCATATAAAGAAGATGAAAAATCAAAGCCGTAAACGGCCTCTACCGATATGTCGCCGCCAAAGCCAGCAAAAGCGGAGGAAGCCGTCTGAAAGTCTGAAGCGGGCGAGATAGCCTGCGGACGGAACAGAACGAGCGCCTCGCCGGGAGCGTACGCGCCTTCTTCAAGAGCATATTGAGGCAAGCCCTCCGCGAGCGATACGCTAACGGGCAGGCAGAAAAGCAAAATGATGGAGCAAAGAAGCAGGGAGAGAGCGCGGCGCATAGGCAATGGTTCCCTTCAAAAATGAAGGCGGTATGATTCCGCCGAATAACAACATAATTATAGCATATTTGTTAACAAACTGCGCAAAAATTGACAGTATTTCCACGGCATGATATATTTTTTACAAGAAGTTCTAACAATTACATCTTTCGTGCGTATAAAAGGACAAATCAAAAAACAATATAGGAGGATATAAATCATGGACGAGAAGAAACTTACCACTCCCATCAGTGACAGCGAACTGACCAATGTAGCAGGTGGCTCCGAGGGCGAAGTAACCCAGATCCGCATAGGCCCGGGCGGCGGCGGTGGTTTCTATGCATGTTGCAACTGCCGTACCTATGATTTCTACATCATCGGAAGCAATGCGAACACTGTGACCGTTAGATGCAAAAACTGCGGCACCGTATCAAGCGTTTCCCAGTACTGATAACCAAGAGAAATCTGCCCCTCGGTCATCCGGGGGGCATTTCGCGTAATTGACAAGCACACGAGAGATATATACAATATTTTGTAGAAAACATGCGGCGTGAACGCCAATAGATAGAGGGAAACAATGGAAAAAAGTGTTTTTCGTCAGTCCAGCCTTGAAAGGATATCCTCTCCCGAACAGTTGAATGATTATATAAAGGTATCGAGTCCGGGGGTATGGCTTATTATCGCGGCCATGCTTATATTGGTGGCCTCGCTTTTCGTTTGGGGCATTACGGGAGATATCCCAACGACATATACCGTTACGGGAGATGCAAACGGTGGCAGTATCCTTTGCTATTTTTCCCCGGAGGACGCGGCGGCTCTAAGGGCGGGCATGGAAGTAAGAGTCGGAGAAGTGAGCGGAACTCTCGATAGCATTTCGCCCATGCCGCTCTCTTATGCGGAGACTGCAAGCCGCTATAACAGCGACTATACCATACATTCATTGCAGCTTTCGGATTGGAACAGCTGCGTTACCATCAGCGCCGACGTTCCCGACGGACTGCACGAGGTCACGATAATAGCCGAGACGGTGAAGCCGCTCTCTTTTCTGATGAACTGAAGGCATGAATATGGCGAAGAAATATATTAAAGTACCGGTGGTCATGCAGATGGAGGCGCTTGAATGCGGCGCCGCCTGTCTCACCATGATCCTTGCATATTATGGAAAGTGGCTTCCGCTTGAGCAGGTGAGAAGCGACTGCGGCGTTTCCAGGGACGGATCGAGCGCGAAAAACGTATTGATGGCCGCGCGCAGCTACGGCATGAAGGCCAACGGCTATAAGCTTGAGCCTGAGGAAGTGCGCACGCAGGTTCCTTTTCCCTGCATAATCCATTGGAATTTTAACCACTTTGTCGTGCTTTGCGGCTTTAAAAAGAATAAGGCGGTCATCAACGACCCGGCTCGCGGAGTTGTGGAAGTGTCGATGGCTGATTTTGACCGCTCATTTACGGGAGTGTGCCTGTGCTTTGAAACGGGCGAAGACTTTGAAAAGGGAGGAAAGCCGAACAGCGTGTTCAGCTTTGCCAAAAAAAGGCTTAAGGGCACCTCGGCCGCGCTCGCGTTTATAATTGTTACGGAGCTTATCACAACGGTGCTCGCGATAGTCAACCCGGTTTTTTCAAGGGTCTTTATGGACAGGATACTTACGGGGGAAAATCCCAACTGGCTTTATCCCTTGATTTTAATAATGCTCGGCGTAGCTTTTGTGCAAATAATAATCACAGCCTTAAACAGCATTTATATGATGAAGGTGCAGGGTAAGCTTGCAATAGTCGCGAACTCTGAATTTATGTGGCATGTGCTGCGCCTGCCGGTAGAGTTTTTTTCTCAGCGCATGGTTGGGGATATTGCCCAGCGCCAAAGCTCTAATCAGGGAATAGCGTCGGCGCTGATAATGGAGATGGGGCCGCTTGTTCTGGAATTCGGTTCGCTTATATTTTACGCGGTCGTCATGTTCCGCTATAACGCCACGCTTGCGCTTGTAGGTATGGCCTCGGTTTTCATCAACATTTTTCTTACTCAGATAATCTCGGCAAAACGCATCAACGTAACGCGCGTGCAGATGCGCGACGCGGGGAAGCTTGCCTCCTCTACCGTTTCCGGAATAGAAATGATAGAGACCATAAAGGCGAGCGGTGCGGAAAACGGATATTTTGAGCGCTGGTCGGGCTATCAGGCTTCTTCAAACAGCCAAACGGTGAAATTCGCGAAGCTCAATCAATATCTTGGCGTGCTGCCGGGTCTGGTGGTGCAGATGCTGAATCTGGCTGTGCTTATTTTGAGCGTGGCCATGATAATGCGCGGCGAATACACGATGGGTATGCTTTTAGCGTTTCAGGGGTTTTTGCAGTCCTTTATGGCGCCTGTTGACTCTCTGCTCAACGCCGGACAGAATTTGCAGGAAATGCGTACGGATATGGAACGCATAGAAGACGTTATGACCTATAAGCCGGACGTGGAATATGATGATAACGCTGCGAATGCGGAAAGCAATACATACACAAAGCTCAAGGGCGGGCTTGAAATGCGGGATATCAGCTTTGGCTATGCGCGGCTTGGCAAGCCTTTGATAGAGCATTTCGACTTAAAAATGGAGCCGGGCTCGCGGGTGGCCTTCGTCGGCTCCTCCGGCTGCGGAAAATCGACGCTTGCAAAGCTCATTTCGGGGCTGTATCAGCCGTGGAGCGGAGAGATACTCTTTGACGGAAGGCCGATAAGCGAGATACCGCGCGAGGTGCGCACAGGCTCGCTGGCGGTGGTGGATCAGGATATCATCCTTTTTGAAGACAGCATACGCAACAATATAAAGATGTGGGATAACTCCATTGAGGATTTCGAAATGATCCTCGCGGCAAGGGACGCGCAGATACATGAAGATATAATGAAGCGCGACGGAGGATATTCCTATAAAATAATGGAAAGCGGCAAGGATTTTTCAGGCGGGCAAAGGCAGCGCATGGAGATCGCCCGCGTTCTTGCGCAGGATCCCACGATAATCATTATGGATGAAGCGACAAGCGCGCTGGACGCAAAGACGGAATATGAGGTCGTAAACGCGATACACGAGAGAGGGATATCCTGCATAATCGTTGCTCACAGGCTCTCAACGATCCGCGACTGCGATGAGATCATAGTTCTCGATCATGGGAAGGTAGCCGAACGCGGCACCCATGACGAGCTGTACAAAAAGGGCGGGCTGTATACGCGGCTTGTCACCAATGAATGAAGGATAGATAAAATATGGGCTGGTTCGACGAACAAATCAAACAGCGGATACGCGAGGATGAGGAGGAATTTTCTCAGGTCGTCGCGGAATTATCAAGCGTGGTCATGGGTAAAGAGGCTCTTCGCTTCGAAAGCTTCAGCGACAGCAAAAAAACTCAAGACGCTATTGATGATATATTTCAATATTATCATATCAAGCCGCAGCCGCTTCCAAAGGGAATGGAGGACATAAACGATCAGCTTGAGCATCTTCTGCGTCCTACGGGAATAATGCGAAGAGTGGTCAGGCTTACGCCCGGATGGTATAAGGACGCCGTTGGCGCAATGCTTGGACGCACCAGAAGCGGAGATCCTGTGGCTCTTATCCCGACGGTGCGCGGCTATCGCTTTTTTCACCATGAGAGCAAGCAGTTCATCCGTTTGAACGCAAAAACGGAGGCGCTTCTTGCGGAGGAAGCCATATGTTTTTATAAGCCGCTGCCTCTGCGCAAGATAAACGCCAAGGATATTATGAAATACATGCTCTCTTCGATAACGTATTTCGATATCGCAATGATAGCGCTTGCAACGCTTGCCGTCGCCCTTATGGGACTCTTTACGCCATATCTCAACAGCCTTCTTTTTTCGCGTGTGGTGCCAAGCGGGAAAATGAGCCTGCTTTTGCCTATAGCCTGCCTCTTCCTCGGCGTGGCTCTTTCAACGACGCTGATAAATATAGTGAAATCGCTGACTATGACGGGCATACAGGTAAAAATGCAAAACGGCCTTCAGGCGGCCGCGATGATGCGCGTGCTTTCGCTGCCCACCTCGTTTTTCAAGCGTTTTAGCGCGGGCGACCTTTCTACCCGCACTCAAAGCTTTTCAAGCCTATGCGCAATGTTTACGGGTGCGGTGTTCACTACCGGCCTTTCATTTGTGTTTTCGCTTATGTATTTGGCGCAGATACGCCGTTATGCGGCGGCTCTGGTCGCGCCGGCTCTGCTCGTGGTCGCGGCAACGTTTGTCGTCTCCGTTATTTCTACGCTCGTACAGGTAAAAATATCGCGCGAGAGAATGCGACTTAATGCGAAACAAAACGGACTGGTGTTTTCGCTTTTTACCGGAATACCCAAGATAAAGCTTGCTGGCGCGGAAAGAAGAGCCTTTACGCAATGGGCGCGTTCGTATAAAGAGCTTGCGCGGGCAAGCTATGAAATGCCGGTCTTACTGAAGATCAACGCGGCGGTGATAACCGGAGTAAGCTTGATAGGCACGATCATAATTTATTACACTGCCGCGATGGGACAGGTGAACACGGCGGACTATATGGCCTTTAACACGGCGTACGGACTGCTGGCGGCCTCGTTTGCCTCGCTTGGCTCTCTTGCCACCACCGTCGCCAATTTTCAGCCCACTATTAACATGCTTCAGCCGATACTCGATGAAGAGCCGGAGGTGGCCGCTGAAAAAAAGAGCGTTACGCGCATAGGCGGCAATGTCGAGCTCAGCCATGTTTCCTTCCGCTATACTCCCGAGACGCCGCTGATCCTGGATGATCTTTCGCTCAATATCCGCTCGGGGCAGTATTTGGCGATAGTAGGAAAGACGGGCTGCGGCAAATCGACGCTGATGCGGCTTTTGCTCGGTTTTGAAAAACCGCAAAAGGGCTCTGTGTATTATGACGGGCGCGATATTGCGGACATCGATCTACGTTCTTTAAGACGCAACATCGGGGTAGTTATGCAAAACGGAAAGCTTTTTCAGGGCGATATTTATTCGAATATCACTATTTCAGCGCCTTGGCTCAAGCTTGAAGACGCATGGCGCGCAGCCGAGATGGCAGGCGTGGCCGACGATATACGAAGTATGCCCATGGGGATGCACACGATAATTTCGGAAGGCGGCGGCGGAATTTCCGGAGGGCAGAAGCAAAGGCTGATGATCGCGCGCGCAATAGCGCCCTCGCCAAAGCTGCTTATGTTTGACGAAGCGACGAGCGCCCTTGATAATATCACGCAGAAGATCGTTTCCGAATCGCTCGATTCACTTAAATGCACACGCATAGTTATTGCCCACAGGCTTTCTACCGTTAGACACTGCGACAGGATCGTTGTTCTTGAAGGCGGCAGGATAGTTGAGCACGGAAGCTATGAGGAACTGATAGAAAACAACGGCTTTTTCGCGGAACTGGTCTCGCGGCAGCGCCTTGATAAAGAAGAGAAAAGCGAAGCCTAACATTATCCGGCATTTGCCGTATCAATATATAGACTAACAAAACGATGGAGGAACACAAAATGCAAAAACAACAGGCAATGCTTAACGAAGACGAGCTGAAAAATGTTTCCGGCGGAGCCACGGTGGTGGAAATAAATGCCAAGGATGAAAGCACCGTACGCTGTTTTAGCTGCAAATCGCTCAATGTCAAGGTCGAGCGTGCCGGAAATTATATGACTGTCACATGCAAGGACTGCGGAGCGGTAGATGTAAGAACTGTCTGAAAAAAGTCAAATTCCAACAAAAAAAGCAGGCGGCGTTTCCAAAAAACGGAAATGCCGCCTTATATATTCGAAGATTAGCGGGGCAAATGTCAATAAGTATTTGTGATATTATTAAATAAAAATTTCTCATTTTCGA
>CAYPAH010000014.1:0-12056 GCA_964408655.1 uncultured Oscillospiraceae bacterium
TCCATTAAGCTCTATGCTTCCTTCCGAGATCTCTACCTTGCCGTTATCGCGCTGTATCATGTCGGCAAAAAACATGCAGACAAGCGACGCCGCAAGCAAAACGGCAAGAACGATAATGTATGTTTTCTTTTTTTCCGCCATTGTAAGCCTCCGATATGTTTTTTTGTGGTCTGACCATTTGTTTATACTCAAATAGTAACATAACAAAGCCAAAAGTCAAGACGCTTCTCTTGACTTTTCTTCATCAAAAAGTTATCATGTGGTATTGGTAAGACCAGAGTGGAGGTTGATCGATATGCACTTTAGCGAGATCGTCGCGCCAACGATAAAGGATCTTTTTGTGAGCAGGCTTGAAGAGCTTATACTCAGCGGCGAGCTGCCCATCGGCGCGCGGCTTCCAAGCGAACGCGAGCTTGCGGAGCAGATGAAGATAAGCAAGACCGCCGTTCACAGCGGAATAACCGATATGATGCGTAAGGGATTTCTCGAGGTGATCCCGCGCAAAGGAGTGTTCGTGGGCGACTACGCGCAAAACGGCACGCTGGAGGCGCTTGCCTCGATAATGCATCATAACGGCGGAAGGCTGGATGAAAGAAACATACAGTCGCTTTTAGAAATGCGCTGCGCCATAGAAAGCGTAGCGATCCGCCGCGTTATCGAAAATAACGACCCCAAGGTGCTCTCAAAGCTCAGCGCAATGGGCGAAGAGGCTATATCTCTTATTTCAGATGCCTCAAATGTTGATTACAACGCTCTTGGCGAGCTGTATTTCAATTTTCACCATTATATATGCGTCGCCTCCGGAAACACCATCGCCCCGCTCATCCTTAACGCCTTCCGCATTCCGAGCCTGCAATTCTGGGCAAATTCCGCCCGTGCGCTTGGGCCTGAGGAGAGCGTGAGCCGTTTACTGAAATTTGCCGTCTGCATAGAAAACGGCGACGCCGAGGGCGCGTGTTCACACTTAAAAGAGATAAGCGATAATTCTGCCGATATAGTAAAAGAAGCGGCCAACCCGCAATAGGCGTTTTTAAGCACGGAGGATAAAGCATGAAGGTCAGCAAAGAAATGATAAGGCCCGAATTAAGGGCATACGGCTCGGTTCTAAGATTTTTTTGGCCAAGCTTTTCAGTCAAAAAATTTCGTTTTTGTAACGCGCTTCTCGACCGCTTCATCAAGGGCAGGCCGTTCACGCGAAAGCTGAATTACCGTCAGAAATATATCAGGCGCGAGGACGGAAGCGAGCTGCGCTTATGCATATACTCCCCAAAGAATGCGCGCAGCGGCACCGCGGGGCTCGTCTGGTTCCATGGCGGCGGCTATGCGATAGGCGTGCCCGAACAGGATTTTATCTTTGCCGAGCGCTTCATTGCCGCGGCAAATTGCATGATAGTCATGCCGGATTACCGAAGGTCGCTTGACTCGCCCTATCCCGCGGCGCTTGAGGACTGCTATTCGGCACTTCTTTGGCTAAAGGAAAACTGCGGGGAGCTTGGCGTGCGTCCGGATCAGCTTTTCGTCGGCGGAGACAGCGCCGGCGGAGGCCTGGCGGCCGCCGTAAGCCTTTATGCGCGCGATAAGGGAGAGGTCTCCGTCGCTTTTCAAATGCCGCTTTACCCCATGCTTGACGATAGAATGACCAGCGAATCCGCCCGTGATAACGACGCGCCCGTTTGGAACTCAATATCGAACGAATCGGCGTGGCGGGAATATCTGGGCGGGGCATACGGCACGAACAGCGTTTCAAAATATGCTGCGCCTTCTAGAGAAACGGATTACAGCGGACTGCCGCCCGCGCTCACCTTCGTTGGCAGCATAGAGCCGTTTCGTGATGAAACCATAGAATACGTCAACAATCTTAAAGCCGCGGGAGTTGAAGTTTCCTTCAAACTTTTCGATGGCTGCTTCCACGCCTTTGACACCGGCTGCGCAAAGAGCAGACCGGGCAAAGAGGCCATACGCTTTAGCGCGGAGGGTCTTAAATATGCCGCGGAGCATTACAGCAAGGCTCAGCCCTAAAGCCTTAGAAATGCACGGCCTTCTTCGGACAGGCCGTTTCGCATTCAAAGCAGAGTATGCACTCGGTAGCGTTGATCCGTTTACGGGAATTATCGGTTATGTCTACCTCCATTGGGCAGGCGGCCTTGCACTTTCCGCAGGAGACGCATTTTGTTTCGTCAACCTGCACGCGCAGCAGCGAATAATAGCTCGCGGGCTTTAAAAATACCGTTATCGGGCAGATATATTTGCAGAATGCACGGTTATCCTTAAAAGCGAAGGCAAGCGCAATGCCAATGGCATAGTAGCTCGCGTTGCCGATCATAAAGCTCCAAAGCATTACCTTTTCAAGCTCAGGCACATGAAAAATAAAAAGCGCCGCCACAAATATAAGCGAGAGAGCAAAGCTTATGTATCTTATAAAGCCAATGCCCCTTCGCGGCTCTTTCGGGTGCTTATAAGGCAGAAAGTCCAGCACCATCGCCGTCCAGCAGGCATAGCCGCACCAGCCGCGCCCGAAAAGCAGAGGGCCGAATATCTTCGCCACGGCATAATGTATGGTAGCCGCCTCGAAAACGCCGAGAAAAAGATAATACCAGAATCCCTCTATCTGCATGTTTTCATTGCAGATAAGGCCAAGATACACAAGCATATAAAGCCCAACGGCAAGCTGCACCACATGCCTTGCATATTTATATTTTCTTATAAACAAAAACAGGCCAAGCGCGATAAAACCGCCGATATAAGTAAAGTTAAAAAGATAAAAAATATTATCAAGCGTAAGCCAAAGCGTTATGGCCACGGTCTCGAATATCGCGAGCATTATTATGGGCGCTTTATATTTTTTCAGGGTCTTCATGCTTCCTCCGCCGCAAAACTTATTTTTAATAATTAGACAATATTCCAAATAAAACGCGGACGCAAGATATTCTTTCTGTTTTTTCGTAAAACTCTACGAAGCGTTTGTTGCTTTCGCCGCTGTATGCGCTTATTCTTTAATCCGAAAGAAAAACGGAGGATAAAACTATGAACGGCGAACCGGTATTTACCCCGATAGATATGAACGCATGGCCCATGGCGCAGTGCTTTTATTATTACACTCAAATGGCGTCCACAAGCTACAGCGTTAATGTTGATATGGATGTGAGCGTCATGCGCCGCAGGCTGAAAGAGCACGGTTATAAATTTTTTCCGGCTTATCTCTATCTCGTCACCCACGCAATATGCGATCGCGAAGAGCTTCGCGTGGGCTTGAAGGACGGAGTTCTCGGTCACTGGCAGACTTTAACGCCCGCATATCCGCAGTTTCACGAGGATGATAAGACCACCTCGCTTTTATGGACGGAATACGAGCCCTGCTTCGAAAGCTTCTACAAAAGCTATATAAACGACACGAAAACGCACGGGAGCAGCCACGGCATACTCTCGTCAAAGGGAGTTCCGCCTGCCAACGCATATATCATCTCATGCATACCGTGGTTCAGCTTTAACAGCTTTTCGCTGCACAATCACGGCATAAAGGATTATTATGTGCCCAGCCTTGAAGCGGGCGGCTTTAAAGAGAACGGAAGCAGCATAATCATGCCGCTTTCCGTCACCGTGCATCACGCGACCACCGACGGCTATCATTTGAAGCTGTTTTTCGAAGAGCTGCAAGAGCTTATGAACACGCCCGAAAAATGG
This sequence comes from uncultured Oscillospiraceae bacterium, assembly GCA_964408655.1. Taxonomy (GTDB): domain Bacteria; phylum Bacillota; class Clostridia; order Christensenellales; family CAG-138; genus JAQVRG01. The sequence goes on from CAYPAH010000014.1 coordinate 3,682, forward strand.
CTTTGAGATAATTAAAAATACCTTGAACGCTTCAAAAGAAGCGTTCTTTTATCTTAAGCATATCGTGCAGATCCGAACTACAGTTCGCACGCTGTGCTTAAACCCAAATTCTATATTTTCCCTTTTCATTTATGGATTTCTTTTGCGCATTATCTGAGCTATAATGAATTTAACAAAGCATATAATCAACGCGGGAGGATGAAGAAAATGAACTATTCGTTTGAGGAGAGCAAAGCCTTCGCCGAGGCGATGGACGCAAAAGACCCGCTTCATAAGCTGCGCGAGCGCTTTTTTATAAAGCCCGGCACTATATATTTAGATGGAAACTCTCTTGGCATGTGCTCAAAGGACGCCGAGGAATGCGTGCGGCACGCTCTGGAGGTTTGGAAAAACGAAGCAATAAATATCTGGAGCGCCGAAAACAGCAAGTTCTTTCTCTATCCCTCTTATCTTGGCGCGAAGATCGCCGCTCTCATAGGCGCGGCGCCCGATGAGGTGACGGTAACGAACAGCACGACGATGAATATACATCAGTGCCTTGCGACATTTTATAAGCCTACCGAAAAGCGCTATAAAATACTTGTTGACGATCTCAACTTCCCCACTGACCGCTATGCTGTGGAAAGCCAGATACGTTTGCACGGTTTTGAGACCGGTCAGGCCTTAAAGGTAGTAGAAAGTCACGACGGGCGGCTTATCGACGAAGACGCCGTGATCGCCGCAATGGCCGAGGATGTGGCTCTAGTGCTGCTGCCCTCCGCGCTGTATCGAAGCTCTCAGCTTCTTGACATGGCGCGTCTCACAAGCGAAGCACATAAGCGCGGCATAATGATAGGCTGGGATCTCTGCCACTCTATAGGCGCCGTCGTGCATGAGCTGGATAAATGCGATCCCGACTTTGCAATATGGTGCAATTACAAATATTTGAACGGCGGCCCGGGCACAGTTGCCGGCATATACATCAACCGCAGGCATTTTCAAAAAGATCCCGGACTTGCCGGCTGGCAGGGAAATAAAAAAGAAACTCAGTTTCAGCTAAAGAACGAGCATGAGCCCTCGCGCGACGCGGACGGATGGCTCACCGGAACGCCGCCCATACTTTCCATGGCCGCTCTTGAGGGCTCGCTTAAAATATTCGAAGAAGCGGGTATGCCCGCGATAAGGGAAAAGTCCCTGCGTCTTACTGCATACCTGATGTATCTCATCGACGTGCGCCTCAGCAAATACGGCTATAGGGTCGGCAATCCTCGCGAGGACGCCGTTCGCGGCGGGCACGTTGCCTTGGAGCACGAGGAGGCGTGGCGCATATGCCTTGCGCTTAAAGAGCGCGGAGTTTTACCCGATTTCCGCGAGCCTAATGTTGTGCGCCTTGCGCCCGTCGCGCTTTATATCTCATTTGCCGAGATCCGTCAGGCTGTCGATATCCTTGAGGACATAGGCAAAAACAAGCTTTATGAAAACTATGAAAATACCCGCGCGCTCGTTGTATAAGCACGCGGGATGAAACAGATCAAAATTGATGCTTTCGCGCCCGGGTCAAAAAGGCTCGGGCGCATTTTTTATTCTTCGGCGCCTTGCGCATATGTCTCCACGCACCAGCCTTTTTTGCCGCATTTCGTGCAGCTCAGCTTGCGCGTTTTAAAGGTATGCTTCGCAAAGAAAAATTCCTTTACTCCCGGCTTGAACCTTTCTCCGCATTCGGGACAGATATACTCGGTGTTCTTATAATAGATGGCGACCATTCCCGCCGCCCCCGCAAGGACGAAGGGCATTATTATCGCAAAGGGCACCCAGTTGCCGCTTTTGACCCAGTATACTATCGCCGCGACCTCGGCAATGTCCATCAATATGCCCACGGCGAGCATGGCAATGTATATCTTCTTCAGCTTTTTTCTTCCGTTCATAGTGTTTTCTATGTCGCGAATGGAATTTACCGAATTTATCTCGCCGCTGCGAATGCTCTTTATCACCTTTTGAACGGTGTCTTTTCTGCGCTGCATCTGCGAAAGCTCATCATTTATGCGTTTCGTCTGTTCTTCAAGCAGAACGAGCAGGACCTTGCCCGGCTGTTCGCTTTCCATAATGCCCTTTATGGAATCCAGCGAAAGACCCATTGATTTGAGCAGACAGATGAGACGCAGGCTCGAAAGGTCGCTTTCTGAATAAAGCCTTCTTCCTCCCTCGGTCAATTCAGAAGGTTTCAGAAGCCCCTTCGTGTCATAAAACTGAACCGTTCTTACGCTTACTTCGCACTCTCTGGCGATCTCTCCGGTGGTATACTGCGACATAGTTTTTCACCTCCATGACCCGAATTTAGCATATTACCCAAGGTCACGAGCAATAGGTGACGCTAGGTGATTTTTTTATTTTCGCCCGCTTCCGGCATCGTCAGAATATCCAAGAATGGCCGAAGTGTCAAGCTTACATTGCGCATATTCCGCGCCGGCGCTATAATAAATCAAAAAAGGATCGATAAGTTAAATATTAAAAATCATGGGGGATCGCATGAACAAAGCCGAAGAAATGATAAGAGAACATCTTTTTGCCCTTCAGGATCTGAAATATAAAGATTTTCATTGTAAATTGATACCCACCGTCGACCCGAAAAGCATAATCGGCGTGCGCACGCCCGAGCTTAGAAAATATGCGAAGGAGCTTTCCAAGGCTCCGGAGGCGGCAGAGTTTCTCAGCATCCTTCCGCACAAATATTACGACGAAAACAACCTGCACGGCTTTCTTATCGAAACGATAAAGGATTATGACAAAGCCATCGAAGCTGTTGAACGGTTTTTGCCCTATATCGATAACTGGGCGACCTGCGATCTGATATCGCCAAAGGTCTTTAAAAAGCACCTGCCCGAGCTTTATGAGCGGATAAAGCTATGGCTGGGCTCAGATCGCACATACACCATAAGATTTGGCATAGAGATGCTTATGAGCTTTTATCTTGGCGACGATTTCAAGCCCGAAATGCCCGCCATGGTCGCCGCTCTGCGCTCTGAGGAATATTATGTGAACATGATGATAGCGTGGTATTTTGCCACGGCGCTTTGCAAGCAGCCCGATGCGGTCATGCCTTATATAGAAAAACAAAAGCTCGAAAAATGGACGCATAACAAGGCCATACAAAAGGCTATAGAAAGCTACCGGATAAGCGAGGAAATGAAAAACCATCTTCGCGCGCTTAAGATAAAATAGTCCGTCATTACCGGCCATGAAAGGCGTCAATTTTCAAAAAACGGCTCTTCGTTGCGGAATATGCCGAAAACTGCTATAATTTATTTGGTTACTCAACTAAAGTGCAAGGAGTTCAGAGCGGATATGAAAAAGAGCAAGGGCTTTACCCTGATGGAAATGCTTATCGTAGTGGCCGTTATTGCCATTCTGATAATTATAGCTATACCGGTCTTCACGGCTCAACTCGATAAAACGCGCGAAGCGACCTGCTCGGCCAACCGCCGCTCGCTGCAAAGCGTCGCCTTGACCGCCTTTATGACCGGCAAAGATGACGGAACAAACTATGCCGACACCAGGGCCGCCTTTGACGCGGTATTTACAAACGACGCATACGGCAAAGAGCACTATATCTGCCCCTCAAAAGGCACTCTTTCATGGATAGTTGACGACGAGCAGACGGGACATGTTCTATGCGAAAAGCACGGCGGCCTTCACGGCGCTTCGGCGGCGGAAGCGCTGGCCAAGCAGATACAGCACGGGGAGTCCACGATCTCACAGTATCTTAATAAAGTGCTCAGCACAAACCGCAGCCTTGATTATCCCAACCCCGGCGGAACCGGCTTTGCGGGCTGGAGCCAAGAGGTGATAAAGCTTGCCAAAGAAGCGGGCATAGACCTTGAGGGCGGCTCGTGGCGCATATATAAATGGGGCAAAAACAATATTTCCGTATATTACTATGACGGCGATATCTCAAAAATGGCCGCAGGAGATTCGCTCGACAATTTGACCAAGTGGTCGATAGTAAACGGCAGTATCAGCAAAAAAGAGGGCAGCGCCGCAGGCGCGGTCGTTGCCAACACCGTCGCCGGCAAAACTTACAACATAATCAACAATGTAAGAGACGACGATTTGAAGTGAAAAAAAAAAGCCGCGAAAGCGGCTTTTTTATTATCTCTTATCTGAACATCTTTTCGCCGTAGCGCTTCAAGAGCGCCATCAGCGGCATACCAAGCACATAGCAGGCTAAAGCCTGTCCAAGGCCGACATATAGCGCGCAAAGCTCGAATGAAACGCCCACCTGATATATGTCGCTTAAAAGCCAGCCGACTATAAGCGCATTAAACAGCACCGATGGCAGCGGCATGAGCCATTTATTCATTCCGCGCCTGTGCATATAATATGTGGCGGCAGCCGCGGCAAGCGTAGCAAGGCTTCCGAATATCACATCATAAAGCGCAGCTCCGGTGAGCAGGTTCGCAAGCAGGCAGCCGATGAACAGCCCCGGCACAGCCGCCCCCGTAAAGCAGGGCAGCACGCAGAGCGCCTCTGAAACGCGCATTTGCACCAATCCCGAGCTTATCGGCTGAAAGCAAAATGTAAGTAAAATATAAAGCGCCCCGATAAGGGCGCCTTTTGTGATGGCTTTTATACTCACGCCCGGTTATTTGGTGGCAAGATAATCGTTGATCTTGCTCTCAAGAGCGTCGGCGTCAATGCCATGCACCGCGCAGGCCTGCTCAAGATCCTCGCCATGAGCCATGATACAGCCGAGACAATGCATTCCGGATTCCATAAGGATATCTCCAACGCCTTCATCAACCCGCAGTATCTCAGTTATCAGCATGTTTTTATTGATTTCCATTTTTATTACCCTCCGATTTTTTCTTTATGTATTATAATCTCCAAATCGCGTCTTGTAAACCGTCAGCTCTTCGTTTGAAATTTGCAGCCGCATTTCGTGCAGGTGACGCGCAGCTTTCCCTTGCCACGCGGAACGCGCAGCTTTTGCATACATTGCGGACAGGAAAGATATTTATACTGGCGGCGGGATTTGATATCCACAACGTTGCTTCGCGATTTATTGCCTATATTTCGCCAGAAATTGACAAATCCATTTTCAAGAAGCATATATTTATTCAGCTCTGCCTGCCTCTTATATAGATTTCTCGAAAACATTCTCAAAAGCACGATTACCATTAGCACCACATAAAAAAGATTCATTATGGCGTAAGGATAAACGGTTTTTCTGAAAAACAGACTGACGGCATATATAGCCAAAGCGCCTATCAAAAGCACCTGATTCAGCTTGTCTATGCCGTATCGTCCTTGAAAGAACTGCATTCTCATGCCTCCTCTAAGATCTGGAAATCAGCAATGCGGCCGAAAGCGGACTCATCACCATATGTACGTTTCCCGCGCTCATCTCTACCTTCGCACCCGAAAGCACATCGCGGTATTCCTTTGCCATGCGCAGTTTTCCGGCGTCCGGCCCCGCGTTAAAGTCGGCCTCGCTCAGGCACACTATCTGGCTGCTCTCGCTGCGGTTTAGAATGAGCAGCGCGCTCTCGTTATCCTTCGAGCGCAAAACCGCGAATACGCTTTCGCCATAAGCCCTCATGCCACAGCCGCCATCCGTTAGCGCCGCGCTGTTTCGTCTGGCGCCGCAAAGCTTGCGGTAATCGCTTAAAAGTCCGTTATCCTCGCGTCCCCACGGATATGTGCGGCGGCTGAAGGGATCGGCCATGCCCGTCATACCCGCTTCGTCGCCATAATATATGCAGGGTACGCCCGGCATTGCCATCTGCACGGTAACAGCCATCAAAAGCCGCGCCCGCCCGCGCCGGCGTGATTCCTCGTCCGGCATATATACGGCCTGATCCTCCCGCGTCATCGCGTCGCGTCCCGGAGCGCCCGAAAGCGCCGTGAGTATGCGAACCGTGTCATGGCTGCCAATAAGGTTTAGCTGAGCGTCATAAAACGGCTTGGGATAATGCTCCATAAGCGTCATCATGCGCGCCATAAAGCCGCCCGCGTCCATGCGGTAAAGAAGAAAGTCCACAAGCGCGTCGCGGAAGGGATATCCCATCGCTCCGTCGAGCTCGTTTCCGTATACATAGGCGCGCCGTCTGCCGTAGGATTCCTTGTTTGACGCATCCTCCCACACCTCGCCCAGAAGCATAGCCTCGCCATCATGCTCCTTTAGCTTTTTTCTGATGAAGGCGATAAACTCATCCGGCAGCTCGTCGGCCACGTCCAACCTCCAGCTGCTTATTCCCATAGCGGCGTAGCGCGCGAGAAGTTTTGCGATAAATTCCCTGTATTTCGGGTCGTTTTCCTTTAGCTCCGGCAAAGTCTTAAAGCCCCACCAGCTATGGTAATTTTCAGGGAAGGAAACAAAATCATACCAGCTTGCGTATGGGGATTCGAGACTTTGATATGCCCCAAGCTCCTCATAACGCCCGTATTTGTTAAAATAAACGCTGTCGTCGCCCGTGTGCGAAAAAACGCCGTCGAGCATCAGCCTTATCCCCTGCTTTTTCGCCTCGTCCGCAAGACGCATAAGCGCCTCGTCTCCGCCAAGAATAGGATCGACCTTTTCATAATCCGAGGTGTTATAGCGGTGGTTTGAAGGGGATTCAAATATGGGGTTGAGATATATGCAGTTTACGCCAAGCTCTTTAAGATAAGGGAGCTTTTCTCTTATTCCGTCAAGATCTCCGCCGAAAAAATCACAGGGATCGTAGAATTTTTCGCCCTCTAAAGGCCGGAAGCATACGTCCTCATCCCAGTTTTCATGCAGTATGACGCGCCGCCCCATATCTCTGTGATATTTTGCGCCCTCGCCGCCGCTTTCTTTGCCGCGGGCAAAGCGGTCGGGAAATATCTGATAGCATATCCCTTTTTTAAACCACTCCGGCGTTTCAAAATCCTCATATACCGTGACCTGCCATGACGGAGGCTCTTTATGCGAATAAAGCATACCTTCGCCGCTCAAGCCGCCATAGCTTTTGATCTCGCCGTCCGATTCAAGCAGGAAATAATACCAGAATATCCCGCTTTCATTCGGCACATGCAAACGGAAGCTGTAGCCCTCGCGAGTTCTTTCGCCGTCCACCATAGTTTCACGCTCATCCATCCAAAGGCGCAGCCGCGCCTTCACTGAAGCGTTTGGTACTTTTAAAAACAGCATAAGCTCGCCGCCGGTCTTCACCGCCCCAAATGGAGAGCGGTAAGCCGAGAGCCACGAATTATGCGTTATTCCATCCCATTTACTCACAGCTATGATTCTACCATAAAAACGCCGCTCCGCAAGCGACTTCGCAGGATTGTCACAATTAAAACCAAAAAAGCGCGGCCTTTTTCCGGCCGCACTTTTTCTGTGTTTTTCAAATCACCCTTTAAGCTTATCATACAGTTCCATATAAGCCTTGGCAGAACGTGTCCAGCAAAAGTCGGTGCGCATATCCCGCTTTATCATGCGCTCCCATGCATCTTTATAATAATGCAGCCCGATAGCGCGGTATATGGCGTCAAGCATCTCATGCGCGTTATAATTGGCAAAGCTGAAGCCGTTGCCCGTGTCCTCAAATTTATTATATGGGGCTACGGTGTCCTTTAAGCCGCCCGTTTCGCGAACTATTGGTATCGTGCCGTAACGCATGGCGATTATTTGAGAAAGTCCGCAGGGCTCGAATTTTGAGGGCATCAAATACATATCCGATCCGGCATACACGCGGTGCGCCATCGCCTCGCTTTGCTCATAACGTATTCCCACACGACCCGGATATCTCCATGCCGCCCATGAAAGAAGTCCCTCGTAACGGCTCTCGCCATGGCCGAGGACCGCAAGCTGCACGCCGCTGTCCACTATTTCGTTTTTCACATGCTCTATAAGGTCAAAGCCCTTCTGCTCGGTCATGCGCGTGACCATAGAGAGTATCGGCGTTTCCGGCTGGATATCAAGATTGAATTCCTGCTGCAGGGCGGCCTTGCACGCGGCCTTTCCGCTAAGATCGTCCGCCGAATAATTGCGGGCTATATACTTATCGCTTTCGGGGTTCCATTCATCCACATTTATGCCGTTTAGTATGCCGTAAAGCGAATTGCTCCTTGCGCGAAGCAAGCCGTCAAGCTTTTCGCCGTAGTATGCGGAACGAATCTCCATGCTGTAGGTTGGGCTCACGGTAGTGACCGCGTCGGCATAAACAATGCCCGCCTTCAGGAAGTTGACGCAGCCGTAGTATTCGAGCTTATCGTCAGTAAAGCAATCCCATGTAAGATTCAGCATATCCGCCACCTGCTCCCACGGGAACACGCCCTGAAAGCGCAGGTTGTGAATGGTCATCATGGTCTTTATATCCCTGTAGTTCGGCAACAGGCCGTATTGCAGGCGCAAGAGCGCGATGGTCATAGCCGCC
>CAYPAH010000014.1:12066-21842 GCA_964408655.1 uncultured Oscillospiraceae bacterium
GCGCATGGCCTCAAGCACAGCCTTTGAAAAGAAGGCAAACCTTTCCGCCTCTTCAGAGGTAAAGCTGCCATAGATATAGTCGCGTCCGAAATACTGCTTATTATCGATAAAATAAAAGGTCACGCCGTCCATAACTACGCTGTGCACGCCGCAATATTGCTTGCGCCAGCCCATATCCACTGTGAACTCGCAGCAAAGCTGCCATTTTTGCCTGTATTCTTCGGGAATGGCAAGGTATTCCGGCAGCATCACCCTGACGTCGCAGCCAAGCTTGGCAAGTTCTCTTGGCAGCGAGCCCACTATGTCGGCCAGTCCTCCCGTTTTGACAAAGGGTACGCATTCCGAGGCCGCGAACAATATCTTTTTCGGCGGCCTGGGCGCTTCCGTTTCATTTACGATCTGCTTTTCCGCGGGCGCCTTCGGCTGCTTCGCGCTTTGCGCCTTAGGCTCAGGCTCATGCGAAGGCTCCGTCTTTTTTGCTGCGGGCTTTTGAGCCGCCGCTTTAACGGTCTTTTCCTTTTTTTCAGCCTGTTCCGGCTTTGGCGCGGGCTTGGGCTCCGCCGCTTTTTTACTCTGCGGTTTTTTTTCGGGCTCCGCCGCCTTAAGCTCTGTCTTTTTCTTTTCTTTTAGCTTTTCCATCGCAAACTCTCCTGTCATGCTTTTCGCCGCGGCTATACCGCAGCCATTCTGAAAGCGTCCTCCGCCTGCGCGACTGCTTTTCGGTAAAACGAAAGCAGCCTTTCCGGCCTCAGCCCCGTTTGGGCGGCAAAATCATCCACGCCGTTCCATTCACCCGTTTCGTATTGCATAGTCAGCCTTAGCGCGCCGCCCAGCACATCCTTTTGCTGCATCAGGGCTTCCTCCACCAGCGGCGAAACATGCATCGTTTCCAAAAGCTTAGGCAGCGCCGTATTGACGTCGTTATCAAACACTGAAAACATGCCCACCATATAAGCATCGTTGGCATATTCCTTCTCGCCCAGCTCGCTCATCACGGTTTCTAAAAACAATGCCCGCGTCAGCGCAAGTTTAGCATAGATATCGTCGTTTTTCTCAGGAATGCAGTCTTCGAGCAGCACCAGCATTATCCAGCGCTTTATGCCCTCAAGCCCCATTCGCGTCAAGGCTTGGCGCACGGAACTTATTCGGTTAGCGCGGTAATATTCCAGGGTGTTTATTTTATTCAAAAGCTTATAGGTCATGCCCGCGTCCTTTATGATTATCTCTTCTATTTTATCATAATCGGGCTCTTTTTTATTGATCTGCTGCCAAAGCTTGATATGGGTAGCTGTGGCAATATTCAAGGTCTCCTTGCGCAGCACCAGCGGCTTGCTGAAATAATATCCCTGAAACAAGCTGTAGCCAAGCTTCTTGGCGAAGAGAAATTCCTCTTCGTTCTCTATTTTTTCCGCGAGTATCCTTTTGCTTTTTTTATGCGCCCATGCGATCGAGCTTTTCGCGGCGTCGTCCGCCAGAATGAAATCCACTTTTATTATGTCGATATGAGGCATGAGCGGATCGAAGCAGGGCTGTCCGGTATAGTCATCGAGCGCGAAGCGGTAGCCCTTGCTCTTTAGATCGGCTATCCGGTCTATAAAGGGCTTGTCGACGATCGTATCTTCTAATATTTCGATTACATAATCCGTCGGATCGAGAAGCTGTATCACCCCGGACATGCAAAGCTCTTTTGGCAGATTGATGAAAGCGTGCCTGCCTCCAGTCACATCCTTTAGCGCGAACTCGGTCTGAAGATTGCTTATCATGCTTCTCGAGGCGTCGTTTTGATCCTTTTCGGAAGGAAAAAAGTTTTCCTCGCTGTTGCGATAAAGCATTTCATAGCCATAAAGCCGTTTGTTCGCGTCCATTATAGCTTGTCTGGCAAGGTATTTATAGATCATTCACCGGCTCGCTTTCTCCGCTTTTTTTTATTATTTGTGAAATTATATCGTCGCTCCTTTTCGAATTATTATCGGGAAGCTGTCGTAACCGGCAAGCTTTCTTCCCGCGCGGATTATAACTCCCTTATCCATTATAGCGTAGGAAAGCTCGCAGCCTATGCCGATATCGCCCGCTTGCATAACGATGCAGTTTTTTAGCTTTGCGCCTTTTTGCACGCGAACCCCCCTAAAGAGCATGGAGTTTTCCACCTCACCCTCTACCAGACATCCGTCCGCAACGAGACAGTTGTGCGAAAGCGCCTCTTTGCTGTATCTGGCGGGCACCTCGTCCTTTACCTTGGTATATATCGGATGATCGCTGTTGAAAAGATCATCGCGAACGTTTTTGCTGAGCACCTCCATATTGTGCTTGAAGAAGGTGGCCAGCGAATTCATGCGCGCAACATATCCGTCGTATTTCCATGCGTACATACGCAGGCTATGGCTGTTTTTCACCAGCACATCGCGCATGAAATCCGTATAACCGTGAGCGGCGGCGTCCTCGATAAGATATTCAAAGAGCGTGCGTTCCATGATATAAGCGTCGCAGGCCGCGTTGTTGGTGCGCGCGCAGGCCGCGTTATGCTCCATATCGGTGATACGGTTTCCCTCAAGCACGAGCCTCAAATCGTCAAAGCGATCCTCCTCGGGATAGGGCGGCGTTTCGTTATACATTATCGTTATGTCCGCGCCTGTTTCGATATGTTGCTTGAGCATTTCATCATATGTGGTGTTATATATGGTGTGGCTGCCCGTTAACACCACATATCTCTGCGTGCTGCGGCGCACATAGCCCATCACCGAACGGAAGGCGTCGATAGTGCCGGAATAAATGCCCGTGTTCTCTTTAGTGACAAAGGGCGGCAGGATAAAAAGTCCGTCGCGCTTGCGGCGAAGCTCCCATTCCTTGCCGGAGCCGAGATGATCCATCAGCGAATGATAATTTTTCTGCGTTATTATACCTACGTTCGATATGCCGGTGTTCACCATGCAGCTCATCACGAAGTCTATGCAGCGATAGCGTCCCGCGAACGGAACAGCGGCCACAGAGCGGGAATAGGTGAGATCCCTTAGCTGCAAATTTGATTCTCCTGTGTAGATCAGGCCAAACAGCTCATTTTGCATCAGTAGCCCCTCCCTTCGTTTACGATCATTCCAACAGGGATGCGTGTGTTTGCGGCTATCGTGGTGCCGCTTGCTACCAGAGTTATATCCCCCGTAAGACGCACGTCGTAATCGCCGTCCTCCGGTCTTCTTTCATCGCCTATTATCGCGCCCTCGCTCACACGCGCGTTTTCGCCGAGTATGGCCTTATATAATTTTGCGCCGCGCTCTACTACCGCGCCCGGCATCAAGAGCGAATCGTATATCTCCGCGTCCTCGGCAACGCTGCAGCCCGCAAACACCACGCTGTGATGCACCAAGCCCTCAACATTGCAGCCCTCGGTGATAACGCTTCCGCGAACGTCTGATGAGGCGCCAAGATAATGCGCCGGCAGATTCGGGCTTTTTGAATAAATGCGCCACTCCTTATCGTTCAGATCGAGATTGGGAGGATCTGAGATCATGTCCATATTGGCCTCCCAAAGGCTCTGCACCGTGCCGACGTCCTTCCAATAGCCGTTGAATTCATAGGCCATCAGCTTTTTGCCGTCGTTTATCATGGCGGGTATTATGTCGTGGCCAAAGTCGTTGCTGGAAGCATCGTTTTCTTCGTCACGGTCAAGATATTCTCTGAGCGTTTTCCATGAGAAAATGTAAATGCCCATGGAAGCCTTGTTATTTTTAGGATTTTTCGGCTTTTCCTCAAATTCGATAACGCGGTTTTCCTCATCGGTATTCATTATTCCGAAGCGGCTCGCCTCTTCGATAGGCACGGAAAGCACGGCGATGGTCGCATCGGCATTTTCCTTCATATGGAAGCTGAGCATTTTTGCGTAATCCATTTTGTAGATATGATCGCCTGAAAGAATAAGCACATGATCGGGATCGTACCTTTCGATGAAGGCACGGTTTTGGAATATCGCGTCCGCCGTGCCAGAATACCATTTGCCCCTCGTGCCGGAAACATAGGGCGGAAGCACGAAAACGCCCCCGTCATTTCGGTCAAGATCCCATGCCTGACCTGTGCCGATATAGGCGTTCAGCTCCAATGGCTCATACTGGGTCAGTACGCCTACCGTGTCGATATTGGAATTGGTGCAGTTCGAGAGAGGAAAATCGATTATGCGGTATTTTCCGCCAAAGGGCACCGCCGGCTTGGCCATTCGGTTCGTAAGCACACTCAGCCTGCTCCCCTGCCCTCCTGCCAGCAGCATGGCGACAATACGTTTCTTCCTCATTTGCGCTTCCTCCTGCGATCGTTATATTTTCGCGTTTACGGCTCGTCCTTTTACGGGACGAAGCTTTTTAAGCTTTATTTTTTTATTTTAGGATCTTTCTTGGCTCTTTTGCCCTTATCCAATTCTTCTTTCAGCTCGACATAATAATACACGGCCTCGTATGACCATAGCGACACTTCAACGATTGCGTTGCCCGCTTTATCCTCAGTGCTGCTAAGCGAAAGCGAGCGGGAATCCACGCCCGACATGGCCTTCGTGAGCTTGCAGGGATGCGGCATATAAAGTCTGTAGCTCTCATGGTCTATAGGCGTAAAGTTGAATATGCACAAAAGCGCCCTGTCCTCATTATCAAAACGCAAAAAGGCTATTACGCTGTGCATAGCATCGTCTACGCTGACCCACTCAAAGCCGTCCCAGTTGTTATCCCTCTCCCAAAGGGCGGGAGTGTCCGTATAAAAATGGTTCAGCGAGCGCATAAAGCGCTGAAAATCGGCATGGGCGGGATAGGCAAGCAAGAACCAATCGAGCGACTGCCTGAAATTCCACTCTATGAACTGGGCTATCTCATTGCCCATGAAGTTGAGCTTTTTGCCGGGATGGCCGAACTGATACATCATCAGCAGGCGCATCTGGCGGAACTGATCCTCATACGGACCCGGCATACGGCTTATAAGCGAGCATTTTCCATGCACCACCTCGTCGTGCGAGAAGGGCAGAACATGGTTCTCGCTGAAGGTATAGCACATGGAGAAGGTCAGCTTGTCGTGGTGATTCTTGCGGAAGAAGCTATCCATGCTCATATATTCGAGCGTGTCGTTCATATAGCCCATATTCCACTTGAAGTCAAAGCCGAGTCCGCCTCTATCCGGCCATGCGGTGACAAGCGGGAATGAGGTGCTCTCCTCCGCTATCAGCACCGTTCCCGGGCATTCGCGGCGCACCGTATCAGAAAGATGCTGCAAAAACGCTATCGCGTCAAGATTTTCCTTGCCGCCGTAAATATTGGGTATCCATTCGCCGTCCTTGCGTCCGTAATCGAGATAAAGCATACAGCTCACCGCGTCCACGCGCAGGCCGTCGATATGATATTCGTTAAGAAGAAACACGGCGTTAGAGATCAGAAAGCTCTGCACCTCGGTGCGGCTGTAGTCAAAGAGCACTGTTCCCCATTCCTTTTGCTCGCTGCGCCTTGGATCCGCGCTTTCGTAAAGCGGCGTGCCGTCAAAAAGGCGAAGCCCCTGCTCATCCTTTGGAAAATGCGCCGGAACCCAATCCATTATCACATATATGCCGGCCTCGTGAAAGCTGTCGATAAGATATTTGAACTGTTGGGGCGTGCCATAGCGCGAGGTTATCGCATAATATCCCGTTACCTGATATCCCCAGCTGTCATCCAGAGGATATTCCATAAGCGGCATGAACTCAACATGCGTATATCCCATGTCCTTGACATAGCGAACCATCTGCTCCGCCATGTCCTCGTAGTTTAGTCCCACAGTCCACGAACCTGCGTGCACCTCATAGATATTCATGGGCCGGTTATAATATGCCTCTTTGCGGCGCTTGCGCATATGCGCCTCGTCATGCCATGTATAACCGCTTATATCCCAGATAACGGAGGCTGTCGCGGGACGCTCCTGACTGAAAAAAGCAAAGGGATCTGCCTTGTATATCAAATCCCCGTCATAAGTGTGGATGGCATATTTATATAGATCCCCAATATGCGCTATGCCGATATGAGCTTCCCAAACGCCGGTCGTGCCGCAGCGGCGCATTGGATCCGCATAAGGATTCCAGCCGTTAAAGCTGCCCACGACGCTGACGGATTCCGCATTCGGCGCCCAAAGCGCAAAGCGAAACGCATCATAACCGTCCATATGCACCTGATGGCATCCCAAAGCCTTATAGGAATACGCATTCGTTCCTTCATTGAACAGGTATAATTCATTTTCATCCAAGTATGCGTTCACCGTTTCACCTCGGCAATTCATATTATTTATTATTCATTATATAGTAATTCTATATTACAACTAATATAGATATTATATCAGAAGCGCATTCGTGAATCAATCTTGTGCTTGTCGAACTAATACGTTATTATTGGTATATGTGCGAAAACAAAGTGATTTTGACGGTTTCAACAGATCCATGGCATAATCTGGCTCTTGAAGAGCTTCTTTTTGATATTCATAAAAGCGGCGTTATTCTCTATCTTTGGCAAAATCAAAACACGGTAGTAATAGGCCGCAACCAGAACGCATGGAAGGAATGCCGCATAGAGCTTCTTGAAAGCGAGGGCGGCAGGCTTGCCCGGCGCACCAGCGGCGGCGGCGCGGTGTTTCACGATCTCGGCAACCTGAATTTCACCTTTATCACCACAAAGCCTTTATACGACCAGCAGCGCCAGCTTCAGCTTATCATCGACGCCGTAAAAAGTCTCGGCATCGAAGCTTCGTTTACGGGACGCAACGACATAGTGGCGCAAAGCGGAGCCAAATTTTCCGGCAATGCCTTCCGCCACTCTCAAAGCACCGATCTTCATCACGGCACGATACTCATAGACGCCGATATGCAGAAGCTTTCAAGATATCTTGCGCCCTCAAAGGAAAAGCTGAACTCAAAAGGCGTAAAGAGCGTTCGCTCAAGAGTATGCAACCTTAGAGAATATAAGAGCGGTCTTGACGCCGCCCTTATGCAAAGCGCCCTTATCAGCGCCTTCAAAAAGAATTACGGCGATTTTGATTTTTTGAAGGAAGATGAGCTTGACGCCAATGCCCTCGCCGCCCTTCGCGCCCGCCACGAAAGCTGGGAATGGCGATGCGGCGCTTCACCCGGCTTTGACGCGGAGTTTTCCCACCGCTTCGCATGGGGAGATATAGACATTCAGCTTTGCCTAAAAAACGGAGTGATAGAAAACGCGGCCGTATTTTCCGACGCCATGGATGAAAGCTTTATCCGCTCGCTTTCTCCGCTTTTCACAGGGCTTCGCTTTAGCGCGAAAGAGCTTTCGGAGGCTCTGCTCTCCCTTGGCGGAGAAATGGCTGAAGATCTTTCGCATTACATTCTTGAGAGCTTTTAAAATAAGCTTTTAGCGCCTATATGCCGCAAACCTGCGCCGCAGCGATTAAGCTGTGGCGTTTTTTATCGATTTATAGTAAGATCACCATGTTATTTTTCATCGAAAGGCTGTGATGCTATGGCAGGCGGAATGGGGCCGGGCAGAGGCTCGCTGGGACCCAGGGGCTTTCTTACGGAAGAGGAAAAGCAAAACAAGCCGCATGTGAGCGCGGCGCTCTTAAAAAGGATATTATCTTATCTGAAGCCGTATTGGTTTCAGTTCGCGATGGTGTTCATCGCGATACTTCTTTCGGCCTCGGTAGGGCTGCTGCCTTCTATAATCACCGGACGCATAGTTGACGAGGCGCTTATAGGCAAAGATATGGCGCTGCTTATGAAGCTGCTGCTATACGCCTTTGTGACTCTCGCGCTTTCGCAGGTGATAGGCGTGCTTGAAAGCTATATAAACGCATGGATATCCCAGCGCATAATCTTCGACATGAAAAACCAGATGTATAAGCATCTGCAATATATGCCGCATTCGTTTTTCACCTCTGAAAAGCAGGGCGACATAATAACGCGCATGAACAGCGACATAAGCGGAGTGAGCACCGTTATATCGGGAACGCTATCGAGCATAGTAAGCAACGTGGCGATAGTCGCGACAACGATGGCGGCGCTTTTTTCAATGAGCTGGCAGCTCGCGCTTGTGGGCATCGTAGTTATACCGCTGCTCATTCTTCCCACAAAGAGCGTTGGACGCACGCGCTGGAAGCTGCTAAGCGAAAGTCAGGAAAAAAACGACGAGATGAATCAGCTTGTGAACGAGACTCTCAGCGTCAGCGGTTCTATGCTCGTTAAGCTCTTTACCCGTGAAAAAAAGGAATACGAAAAGTTTGTCGGCGTCAATGAAGAGGTCACGCGCATCGCCTTAAAGGAACAGCGCAGCGGAAAATGGTTTCATGTGATAATGGGAATGTTCACGCAGATAGGCCCTTTGCTCATATACTTTGCGGGCGGCTATCTAATAATATCCGGAATGGACACGGCTTTGAGCGTAGGCACGATAACGGCCACCGTAGCGCTTATCAACCGGCTTTACCGTCCGGTGCAGTCTCTTCTTAATTTGCAGGTGGACTTCACGCGCTCACTCGCGCTCTTTACGCGAATATTTGATTATTTTGACAAAGAGAACAGCATCGTCTCTAGACCCAATGGCAAAAAGCCCGATGTGAGCCTTGGCAATGTGGATTTTGAGCATGTCAGCTTTTCTTACGATCCCGAGCTGCCGCTTCTCAGCGATATCGATTTCACCGTTCCCGGCGGAAAGATGTACGCGATCGTCGGCCCCTCGGGTTCCGGCAAATCCACGGTAGTGAATCTTATCCCCCGCCTTTATGACGTTTGCGGCGGAAGCGTGAGCGTAGCGGGGGTGGACGTTCGCGATTTCGATCTCACATATCTGCGCGAATGCATAGGCGTGGTCACTCAAGACAGCTATCTTTTCAATGGAAGCGTGCGCGAAAATCTTCTTTACGCAAAGGAAAACGCCACGCAGGAGGAGATCGAAAAGGCTTGCAAGACGGCCAATATCCACGATTTCATCTGCGCCCAGCCAAAGGGCTATGACACCGTCGTCGGAAACCGCGGCTTAAAGCTTTCCGGCGGAGAAAAGCAACGCATATCCATAGCCCGCGTAATACTGAAAGATCCGAAAATACTGATACTCGACGAAGCGACCTCCGCGCTCGATTCCATCTCCGAAAATTCCATACAGGACGCTTTGGAGGTGCTTATGAAGGGCAGAACGAGCATAGTCATCGCTCACAGGCTCTCTACCATTCTAAAGGCCGACAGCATTCTCGTCGTTAAGGGCGGGATAATCGCGGAGCAGGGCAGCCATGAAGAGCTTCTTGAAAGAAACGGAATATATCGCGAGCTGTATGAAACGCAATTCCGTAAAGTGATAGAATATGAAGAAGAACGCCGCGAGGAAAACGGCGAGAACAGGTAAAAAATAAGGCCGTTTGCCTTCGCGGCAAGCGGCCTTCTTCCCTGCGCTGCCTTATTTAGCTTTATAGCTGCCGCAAAGGCTCTCGTCGCAGGGGTCACCCGTATGGCAGCCGCACATCGGCTCCACGCGAATGCTGTCCAGCCTGCACATCTCCGCTCCCTCGTCATGGTAGCTACAGCTGCTTACCTTGCAGCCGATCGTTTGACAACCTGTTTTTTCGCCGGACATAATACAACCTCCGTTCATAGATTTATATCTATTGTGTACGGAGGTCGTTTTCATTATGCTATGCGAATATCAAAATACTCTGTATGCGCAGTAGAAATACTTCTTCCAATAATCCGTCTTGAAGGAGCTTTCGTATACGCAGCCCTTCGTAGAACCGGCGTGGACCATATTGCTGCCGTTCAAGGCTATGGCGACATG
>CAYPAH010000015.1:0-10082 GCA_964408655.1 uncultured Oscillospiraceae bacterium
CAACATACCACTTACGCTCGAGGGTTTCGCCTTTGGCCATATAGGTCTTCATGGCATTCCTCCTGGTATTATTATTAGAATCGATGCCTTAGGAAGTTATCACTGCCGGGGCTGTGGCCGCAATCGCCTACCATAAAGCGTACTTTGGTATTTTACCCAATTCCTTAGTATATGTCAAGCGTTATCGCCGCAATTTTCAACATAATGGTAAAAAATGATTTTTTAGCTCAAGCCCTTGAAGGACTGCTGCCTCAGCGCTTCGTAAAGAACTATCGCCACAGAGTTTGAAAGATTGAGCGAACGTTGCTCAGGCCGCATCGGGATACGCACGGCGTCCTCAGAACGCCTTTTAAGCAGCTTTTCTCCCAGACCCGCCGTTTCTTTTCCAAAGACGAGAAAATCGCCCTCTTTATATTCGACCTCAGCGTAGCTCCTTTTGGCGTGAGTGGATAAAAGAAAGAATCTCGCGTCTTTATACATATTTTCCAGCTCTTCAAAGCTGTCGTAATAATGTATATCGAGATCCTTCCAATAATCAAGGCCGGCGCGCTTCAAATGCTTATCCGTTATTTCAAAGCCAAAGGGGCGCACCATATGCAGCGACGCGCCCGTCACCGCGCAGCTTCGCGATATGTTGCCCGCATTTTGCGGTATTTCCGGCTCTACCAACACTATATTGAACATGAAGCTTATTTTAACAGCTTCTTCTCTTTCAATCAAGACGCCGTTTTATTTTTCTGTTTCCAGCGCCGCCTTTACCTTGTTTACATATATTTCGCACAGGTCGCCCGCATATTCGCTTCTCATGCTGTCCGCTATTATTCTATAGGCGTGTATGCCCTCGGGCTGCACAAGCACCCATCCATCGTCCCTTTTTACCCGCAATCCCTCGATAAGCTCTGCCTGAGAAAGGTTTTCCGTTTCAACAAGGCTTCGCATCACCCTGCCCATATCCCGCCATGAGCAGTTCACTCTTTCGCTTTTCACATTGATATCCGGAAGTCTTGAAAGAAGCCTTTCAAGCGCTCCGCTAAGCGCCAACTCGGTCAAACGAAGTATCTCGGCCTCTGTTTCAAATAAAACAGGGTCATAGCAGCCCTGCTTTATCGCCTCCTTTTTCCATTTGGAGGGCGAAGCGCTCACACGCTTTAGCTGCGCCCCATGCCCACGCAGCACCTGAGCATATGCTTCCGGCATATCAACGGGCAGCAAAAAGCTTCTTCTGTCTGCGTTTTTTATAAGATCGATCATCAAAACGACACGGCGCGTGGAAGCGTCAAGCTCATATCTGCCATAATACATTGCGCTTATCTCGTTATTCTTCACCATGCACGATATCGCGGCGCCGCTGCACATCATGTCCGCTATCAAAGCCTCCGCTTTTTCCGCCTTGCTTAGCAAGACCTGCACACCGCGCGCGCATAGCAGGCGCACCACCGTGTCGAACACTGTTTCAGGCGCGGAAAGCACCAATGTCCCCTCAAGGCTTGTCCTTTCCATGCAGCGGGAGAGATGCGCGGTATATATATGCTGAATATTGCTTTGCGATAATATCCCAAGCCGCCTTGCCGTCACAGGGCGCAGATCTTCATTTAAAGCCTGAGCAAGTCTTCTAAGCATATCGCCGTCTATTTCCGTGCCGGTATTATCGTTTAAAAGCATGGCGGTCATGTGCGCTCTTTCACCCGCCGCGATATATATTCCTCCCGCGCAGGCGTTTTCCCTTACGGCAAAAGAAAATGCGTCAAGAGAGGTATAACCGAAATCGCACACATCTGCGCCCTGCGATAAAAGTCCTGATACAGCCGCGCTTTTAAGCATTACGCTTTGCTGTGAGCCATCATCGGCTACCGCTATAGATGAGGGCATTTTATCATATAATATGTGGGCGAAGGCCGCACTTATTGAAGCGGCATACGATGGCGTCATATCCATATCTCCATAGCCTCTGCTTATATCTCTTGGCGCACTGTTTGCCCATATCACATCGTTTGCGCAGACCATGCCCTCCGACACCCTTCTCTGTGGCCAAACGCGCACGCCCGGGCGAATGGTCGCTCCGCTCTCCAGCCATGCTCCGCCGCCAATAGCCGCGCCGTCAAAAACCGACACACTGCTTTCGGCATGTACATTTTCACACAGAATGCAGCCGCGAAGCTCAACGTTTTCACGCAATCGTGCTCTCCGCATCAACACGCTGTGTTTTACGCTGCTGTATGAGCCTATACGGCATCCCTTGCCTATCACTGCGTAAGGGCCTATTCTAACGCCGGATGCTATTTCCGCTTCCGCGCAAACATAGCAGGGAGGCGTCAGCAGGATCTCTTTTGAAAGCATAGCTCCCTCTTCAATATAAATGCCCTCATTCCCCTTTGTGGGCAGCTTCGCATCACATTTTCCATCCATAAGATCGGCCTGCGCCTGGATATATGTTTCAAGCGAGCCAACGTCGCACCAGTAGCCCTGCATGATAAAGCCATACATAGCCTCGCCCTCGCTAAGCAGCAGCGGAAAAAGATCCTTGCTGAAATCGAATTTTCTTCCCTTCGGAATGCGCTCAATGATCTCAGGCTCCAGTATATATATCCCTGTGTTGGCAAGATTGCTGTATACCTCACCCGGCTGGGGCTTTTCAAAAAAACGCAGCACGCGAAGATCCTCGCCAAGGAGCACAACGCCGTATTCCGAGGCAAGCTCTACCTTGGTGAGCACAATAGTCACCTTGGCTCTTTGACTTTCATGGAATCTTATGGCTGAGCTCAAGTCCGCATCCGTAAGCGCATCGCCGCTTATGATTATCGTTCTTTCCGGCGCGTCGCCCGCGGCAGAGCGCACGCTTCCCGCGGTACCCAGCGGCTGCGTTTCAAGTGAATAGCGCATGTTAACGCCATAGCCGCCGCCATCTCCAAGGTGCTTGCGTATCTTATCCGGCATATAGTAAAGCGTTGCGCTCACATCGTCAATGCCATGCTTATGAAGCAGCTCTACGCAGTAATCTATTATTGGTTTCCCAAGCAAGGGAACCATGGGCTTGGGCATAGTGCAGGTCAAGGGACGAAGGCGTTTCCCCTCGCCGCCCGCCATTATTATCGCTTGCATAAAAAATACCGCCTTTCCAAAGGAATGCGGTATTAGTTTGCACAGTATAGATCAAATTATCAAAAAATCAATAGAAAAACGCATTTCCGCCTATAGTTGCGAAATAGGTATGGCTTCGCCAGCTTGTCCCCTTCCGCGCCGCGCGGAAATAAAGCACGTTTTCAGGAAGAACAAGGTTGCCGTTCACAAATATCTGGTTTACAGCCGATATGGCTCCCGCCGAGGGCGTTACGGCGCGCAGCTCCGCTTCGCTATCGGCCGGCGTGAACTGATTGCTTTGGAATATCACTCCCGAAATAGTATTGGGGAACGAGCTGTTTTTCCATCGGTTATAGATAACGTTAGCCACCGCCAGATAGCCGTCAACACCTGTTTCCTCATTGACAAGCTGAGCAGCAAGATATAATTCGTCCGAAAGTCCCGAAGCGTTGGCGCTGGGCTCCGAAGGGACGAGCGGCGCTTGCGTGGGCGTGGGTTCGGGAGTGGGTTCCGCTGTGGGTTTGGGCGTTTTTGTTGGCTTTGGCGTAGGACTCGGAGAGGGTGAAGGCGTAGGCACGGCTCCCTTTTCCACATATTCCTGAAGCATAAAGCCTTTTTCGCCGTCTATTTTGACATAATACCAATCCCCGCTTTTGCCCGTTATGGTAAGCGTATCATAACGCTCATATTCGCCAAGGATATCATAATCCGTGTCGGGGCCGCTGCGCAGATTCACGGTTTTGGCCTGCACATATCCGTCTTCCGGATCGCTTTCCTTAATGTTAAATGAGGGCGTCTTTTCCGGCGCAGGCTCGGGAGTTTGTTCCGGCGCTGCGCTTGGGCTCGGGCTTGGTTCTGTGGCTGCCACAGGTTCGATAAGCGCCTCTTGCAAGGGCGGTATCACGATTTCAGGTATGGCGTCGCTTTGAAAAGTGGCGATCGCGGGCTGCAAGGGCGCCTGCATTATTCCTGAGCTGTTTGCCGCGGGAGCGCTGTTTTCAATCTCCGTCTCGGGCGCGCTTATATCCAAAACGCCCTGCTCCGCGTCCTGCATCCTCGCTGCAAGCGGCCTTACGCCAGCTCCCGAAGCATAGCTTTCGGGCATATCCACATTAGCTGTCGCCGCAACGGCGCAGCCGCTCATAAAAAGCGCAGCCATTATGCAAATGCAGAAAAACGGATTCCTCATCATAAAATGAACTTTGTCAGATCCTCCCCGCTGAATTCTTCGGCAAGATGCTCCGTCACATAGCCACTGTCTACTACCACATCGACAAGGGGGTGCTCTCCGCCCGCATTGAAGGAAATATCCTCCAGGAGATTCTCAACAATGGTGTGCAAACGGCGCGCGCCGATGTTTTCGCTGTTTTCATTAGCGTTATAGGCATATTGAGCCAGCGCGTCGATAGCGTCCTCAGTAAAGCTGAGCTTAACGTCGTCGGTTTGAAGCAGAGCTTCATATTGTTTTGTTATGGCATGTTCGGGCTGAGTGAGAATGCGTTTGTAATCGTCCTTGGTCAGCGCATTGAGCTTAACGAGTATAGGAAAGCGTCCCTGCAATTCCGGAATAAGGTCGGACACCTTGGAAACATGAAAAGCGCCCGCGGCAATGAAAAGGATAAAATCCGTTTTTACCGGACCGTATTTTGTGTTGACGGTGCTGCCCTCAACTATCGGCAGAATGTCCCTTTGCACGCCCTCGCGCGACACGTCCACGCCCGAGCTGTTTTGCATTCCGGCGATCTTATCTATTTCATCGATAAAAATTATGCCGTCCTGCTCCGCTTTTTCGATAGCTTCACGAATAAGCTCATCCATATCGATAAGCTTATCGGACTCCTCCTGGATAAGAATGCGGCGCGCCTCCGTAACGTTCACCTTGCGGCGCTTCTTCTTCGTGGGCAATAATCCGCCCATCATTTCGTTGATGTTTATATCTATACCCATGGCGATCATCGTGTCGCTGCCGGGCGAACTCTGTTCAACCTCTATCTCGACCATTTCATTTTCAAGCCTGCCGGCGCGAAGTTCGGAGAGCACCTGCTGACGCTTGCTCATATGCTCCTGCCGTTCGCTCTCGCTCATTTCGGGCTCGTTATTCTGCTGCCCCGCGCTGAGTAGAAATTGCAGGGGATTGGTGTTTGTCACGGGCGCGTTTTTGCGCAGCGGAACCAGAAGATCTACAAGCCGCTGCTCCGCATTCGCCTCCGCAAGCATACGCACCATCGCGTATTTCTTTTCTTTGCACAGACGGATAGACGCTTCAACAAGATCGCGAACCATGGAATCTACGTCTCTGCCCACATAGCCGACCTCTGTGAATTTCGTCGCCTCCACCTTGCAAAACGGCGCGTCAACAAGCTTGGCGAGCCTTCTGGCTATCTCGGTCTTGCCAACGCCGGTGGGCCCCATCATAATGATATTTTTCGGCGTGATCTCATCGCGCAGCTCTTTGCTCAGCTTACTGCGGCGATAACGGTTGCGAAGGGCTATGGCCACGGCGCGCTTTGCCCCGTCCTGCCCAATGATATATCTATCAAGAGCCGCCACTGTTTCTTTAGGCGTCATCATGCTATTCCACCTCCATCACAGTGAATTGATCGTTGGTGAACACGCATATCTCGCTTGCGATCTTCAAGGATCTTTCGGCAATCTCTCTTGCCGAAAGCTCCGTATTTGCCTTGAGCGCTTTGGCGGCGGCCAGAGCATACATGCCGCCCGAGCCTATCGCCGCTATTCCGTCGTCAGGATCTATCACCTCTCCGGTGCCGGATATGATAAGCATTTCATCCTTATCCGCCGCGATCAAAAGCGCTTCGAGCTTTCGCATCGCCTTATCGCTGCGCCAGTCCTGCGCAAGGGAAACAGCGGCGCGTTTCAAGCTTCCGCTGTATTTTTCCAGCTTTCCTTCGAATCTTTCGCAAAGCGAAAAGGCGTCCGCCACCGAACCCGCGAAACCCACCACAACTTTGTTATGATAAAGGCGGCGCACCTTTTGCGCGTGAGCCTTCATAATAGTCTTTTCTCCAAGCGTGACCTGCCCGTCGCCTGCCACCGCGCATTGCCCGTCCTTACGAACGGCGATAATGGTTGTTCCCTGCAAGGACATTTTTTGCCTCCTGTGTTTTATCCATTGCGGCGCTTCTATTTTAGCTTATTGCGCCGTATTGTCATTTTAGCATATATGCCGCAAATACGCGCCTGATTTGAGTTATACTTTACATTCTGTTTTCAATGATGTCACGCATTGTTGCCAATGCTCTCACGGATATGGCCTCGTAACGCGCTTTTTTGTTTCTCGGCGCAAAGGGCAGTGGAGAAATTATTCCAAAGTTGATATTCATTGGCTGAAAGTTTCCGCCACTGTATTCGGCAACGTAATGTCCCAGGGCTCCCGTCGCCGTTTTTGTGCCGAAATCAAGCGCTTCCTTGCCGCTTAAACGTCTTGCGAGCTCTATGCCCGCAACAAGTCCGCTCGACGCGCTTTCGATATAGCCTTCGACCCCCGTGATCTGTCCGGCAAAATACAGATCCTCACGCGCCTTGCAGGCATAGTCCCAGCCAAGCTTTCCGGGAGAAGGCAAAAAGGTATTGCGGTGCATCACGCCATATCTCACAAACTCGGCATTTTCAAGCCCCGGTATAAGGCCGAACACCCGTTTTTGCTCGCCAAAGCGCAGGTTTGTTTGAAAGCCTACGATATTATAGAGCGTCGCCGCCAAATTATCCTGCCTTAGCTGCACCACCGCGAAGGGCTTTTCCTCCTTGCGCTCGTCTTTTAGGCCAACCGGCTTTAGCGGGCCGAAGGCAAGCGTCATATCTCCGCGCTTTGCCATCACCTCGACAGGCATACAGCCCTCGAATACCTTTAGCGTTTCGAACTCTTTCAAGGGAACCGTCTCCGCCTCCTGAAGAGCGCGGACAAATCTGAAATATTCGTCGCGGTTCATGGGACAATTCAAATAATCGCTGCCCTCGTTATATCGAGAAGCGCGAAACACCTTATCCATATCGAGCGATTCCGCCGTTACTACAGGCGCGGCTGCGTCATAAAAATGCAATCCACCGCCGAAAAGCCGCTCAATATCATCAAGCAGCGCTCCTTCCGTAAGCGGACCCGTGGCGATTATCGCAGGAGCGTTCGGAATGGCCGCGATCTCCTTTTCGATGATCTTGATATTGGGGTGTCTTTTTATCCTGTTTGTGACCATAAGCGAAAAAGCATTGCGGTCAACGGCCAAAGCGCCTCCCGCCGGAACGCGCGTAGCATCCGCGCAGGCAATTATGAGAGAATTCAAAAGGCGCATTTCTTCTTTTAAAAGTCCCGGCCCGTTCAAAAGGCCGTCCGCTCTAAGCGAATTTGAACAGACAAGCTCGCAGAAGGCGTCGCTTTTATGCGCGGGAGAACGCTTTTCCGGCTTCATTTCATATAATGAAACAGAAATGCCGCGCTCAGCAAGCTGATACGCGGCTTCGCAGCCCGCAAGTCCCGCGCCTATAACACTGACTTCAAGGCTTTTCATTCTTCATTATTCCCCTTTTTGACCGGACGCACCACATATGCGCAATCCTTATCCGAGCATATGGTGTATCCTCCGTGCTGTCCAAGCTTTTGCACCATCATAGCGCCGCACTTGGGGCATTTATCGGCAGAGGGACGATCCCACGAGACGAAATCGCAGTCGGGATATTTTTCGCAGCCGTAAAACACCTTTCCGCGCTTTGATTTTCTCTTTATTATTTCTGCGCCGCATTTAGGGCAGGCCACGCCGATCTTTTCTATTATGGCTTTGGTATTGCGGCAATTCGGGAAGTTGGGGCAGGCGAGGAATTTGCCGAAGCGACCCATTTTATAAACCATCATCGCGCCGCATTTTTCGCACTGAACGTCGGAGACTTCGTCCGGAATAGTCACCTTTTCAATGGTGGCCTCGGCCTTTTCGATCGTCTTTTCAAAGGGCGTATAAAAGTCCTTTATCACGCTCGTCCATTCGCGCTCGCCCTCTTTGACAAGATCGAGCTTTTCTTCCATTCCGGCCGTGAATTTAACATCCACGATATCCTCGAAATTGTTCTTCATAAGCTGGGTCACCACAAAGCCAAGCTCCGTGGGGATAAGCTGGCGCTTTTCGCGCACGACATAACCGCGATCGGTTATCGTGGATATCGTTGGCGAATATGTGCTCGGACGGCCTATGCCCTTTTCCTCCATGAGCTTTACGAGGCTTGCCTCGGTATAGCGCGGAGGCGGCTGTGTGAATTTTTGTTCGCTTTGCACATCCTCGGCTTCAAGCTCCATGCCAAGCTCAAGCTTTGGCAGGGTGGCTTCTTCCTCCTGCGCGTCGTCACGTCCTTCGGTATAAAGAACTGTGTATCCGTCAAAAAGCGTTCTTAGACCGTTGGCTTTATATATACATCCCGCGGCGTCAAAGCTCACGGCGCTCGTTTCATAACGAACCTCCGTCATCTGCGAGGCGACAAAGCGGTTATAGATCAGCTTATATAGCTTGAACTGGTTATTGTTCAGCGAAGCCTTGATATCCTGAGGCGCAAGAGAAACATCCGCCGGACGTATGGCCTCATGCGCGTCCTGAGCTCCCTTTCTGCCCTTGTAAACGTTCGGCTTGTCCGGCACATACTGTTTGCCGAACTTGGTCTCAATAAACGAGAGAGCCTGTTCCTGAGCTTCTGAGGATATACGGGTGGAGTCGGTACGGATATAGGTTATTAGACCAGTCGTTCCGCCCGGAAGTTCTACGCCCTCGTAAAGCTGCTGCGCTATGAGCATGGTGAGCTTGGTTGTAAAGCCCAGCTTGCGCGAAGCCTCCTGCTGAAGGCTGCTCGTCGTAAAGGGAGGCGGAGCGTGACGAACGCGCTCGCCTGTTTTCATATCTGCAACTATGAACGGAGCGTTCTTGCTGCGCTCAACGACCTTGGCGGCCTCCGCTTCGTTATGAAGCTCCGTCTTTTTTCCATCGAGCCCATAGAACTTAACGTTCAGAGGCTTGCGGCTGCCGCTTATTTTAAGAGAAGCGTCTATCGTCCAATACTCTTCGGCGACAAAATCCATTATTTCCTGTTCTCTGTCGCAAAGAATGCGCACCGCCACCGACTGAACACGTCCGGCCGAAAGTCCTTTTCGCACTTTAGCCCAAAGTATCGGGCTTATCTTATAGCCCACCAAACGATCAAGCACGCGGCGCGCCTGCTGCGCGTCCACAAGATCCATATTGATAGATCGGGCGTTTTTGACCGATTTTTTCACTGTGTTGGCCGTTATTTCGTTAAATTCTATCCGGCAGGGCGAACCGGGCTCCATTTTCAATATCTGCGAAAGATGCCACGAGATAGCCTCCCCTTCCATATCAGGGTCGGTCGCGAGAAGCACTTTTTTTGCGTTTTTCGCTTCTTTACGGATCTTTTCAAGAATATCGCCGCGGCCGCGGAGCGTGATATACTTCGGCGTAAAATCGTTTTCCACATCTACGCCAAGCTGGCTCTTCGGAAGATCCCGAACATGCCCGTTTGACGCGATCACCTTATATTTATTGCCTAAGAACTTGCCTATCGTCTTTGCCTTTGCCGGCGATTCCACGATAAGGAGCATGTCTGCCAATGCTGTTACCTCCGCTTGCTTTGCTTGCACAGGAAGAATTTATTACAATTTATACATTCTCCCTGACATCTGCCTTATTATTCCCGAAAACTCCATAACTGTCAAGACAGAATTTAGGCTTGACGCTGTGAATGAAGTTAAAACACACAATTCGTCAAAGTTTTTTTCTCCGGCTTCGAGCAACCTGTATATAAGCTGCTGCTCCTGCGGCAGCGATGAAATATCCGCTTTATTTTTATGGCTTATCCGCGCTTCTATGCCGTATTCGCACAAAACATCCTTTGCGGAAAGCACGGCTTTGGCATATCCGTCGCGTATATATGCGTTGGTACCCATGCTTAGAGCATCGTTTATCCTGCCCGGCACGGCAAAAACATCCCTGCCCTGC
>CAYPAH010000015.1:10092-13675 GCA_964408655.1 uncultured Oscillospiraceae bacterium
CACCGTTATACTCGTTCCGCTCCGTTCGCCCGCTTCTATGACCAGCGTCGCTCTGGACATTCCGCTTATTATGCGGTTTCGCTGCGGAAAATTGCCCGGTCGCGGCGGCGTTCCCGGCAGAAATTCAGAAATCAAACAGCCTCGCTCTGCTATCTCATTATATTCTTTTAACGAACTTTGAGGATAAACTATGTCTACGCCGCAGCCAAGCACGGCGATCGTAGGATAATCGCTTTCGCTTTTAAGCGCGCCGCGCGCGGCCGCCGCGTCGATCCCGTAAGCAAGTCCGGACACCACGCAAGCCCCCGCCCCCGCAAGCTCACAGCTCAAGCTTTCCGCTGTTTCTTTGCCATACGAAGAGCATTTTCTAGCCCCGATAACGGCTATCGGCAGCGCTATATCGTTATGCAGCCTTCCTTTGATGAAGAGCATCTCAGGCGGATCGTATATCTCCCTAAGCAGGCTTGGATAATTCTCCGATATGCGGCTGAGCGCTTCTATCCCCGCAGCGCCGTATGCGCGCAGCAAAGCGCCGATACGCGCTTCGTTCGCCGCAAAATGAAGTTTTTTTGCAGCTACGCTTCCGCTTTTGTCCGCAAGAGTTATTTGATCTTTCTGCGCAAGCGAAAATATCTCCCCCGCGCAGCCATATGAAGCTATCAGCTCGCTCATTCGGGCTGAGCTTCCGTTAAGCGCGTCGTAAAGCCAAACTCTATACCGTTCTTCGCCGCTTAATTCTTTCATAATTCTCTGTTTTTGCTGTCCATACTTCTATATTGTACAGCCTCTGCAATATGCTCGGCGCGGATATTTTCGCTTTTATCGATATCCGCTATAGTTCTAGCCACCTTCAAAATACGGTGATAAGCTCTCGCGCTTAGTGAGAGCGCCGCAAAGGCATTTTTCAAAAGCTGCTCCGCCTGAAAATCAAGCACACAGTATTTCTCCACCATGCGGTTATTCATCTGCGCGTTGCAATATATGTGTTCTTCTTTAAAACGCTCGCGCTGAACTCGGCGCGCTTCGTTTATCCTCGCCCTTATAACGCTTGAGCTTTCGCCTTTTTCAGCCCTGTCCATGATCTCGCTGTACTCCACCTCCGTCATTTCAACATGAAGGTCTATGCGGTCAAGCAGGGGGCCGCTGAGACGGTTTCTGTATTTTTGTATCTGCGAGGGCGTACAGCGGCAGGCCGTGTGGCGCGAACCGTAATTGCCGCAGGGACACGGGTTCATAGCCGCCACCAGCATGAAATGCGCCGGATAGCTCGCCCTCGCGCTGGCTCTCGTTATCGTTATCGCGCCATCCTCGAGGGGCTGTCTAAGAGCTTCGAGCGCTTCTTTTTTAAATTCGGGAAATTCATCCAGAAACAGCACTCCGCAATGCGCAAGGCTTATTTCTCCCGGCATGGCCTTTTGACCGCCGCCCACAAGGGAAATAGACGAAGCGGAATGGTGCGGAGTTCTAAACGGACGCTCGCCCACTATGCTGCCCGCGCCCTTGAGCATTCCGGCGGCGGAATGTATCTTCGTCGCCTCCATGACCTCATCAAATGTCATTTCCGGCAAAATGCTTGGGATGGCTCTTGCGAGCATCGTTTTTCCCGAACCGGGCGTTCCCGAAAGCAAAATGTTGTGTCCGCCCGCCACGGCCACCTCGGCGGCGCGCTTTGCGCCCTGCTGCCCCTTTATGTCGCTGAAATCCGCTTCATAACTGGCGGAGGCGCCCGTCCATATTTTATGCGGATAAGCGGGTTTTGCCCATTTTTCACGCATAAGGGAAAGCACCTCGTTCAAGCTGCCTGCGGGATAAATGTCTATTCCTTGTATGTATGCGGCCTCCCCTGCATTATCCAAAGGAAGAACGGCTTTTTTCACGCCGCGCTCCATTGCGCTTATAAGCATCGGAAGCACGCCCGCCACCGGCCTCACCGCGCCGTCAAGCGCAAGCTCGCCAAGAAACATGCACTCGTTTTCATTCTGCTTTGGTGCCTGTCCCGTGGCGCATAACAGTCCAAGGGCTATCGGCAGGTCGTATATCGAGCCCTCCTTGCGCATATCCGCGGGGGCAAGGCTTATCGTAATGCGGCTGTTCGGATATTCGTGCCCGCTGTTTTTTATCGCTGCAC
This sequence comes from uncultured Oscillospiraceae bacterium, assembly GCA_964408655.1. Taxonomy (GTDB): domain Bacteria; phylum Bacillota; class Clostridia; order Christensenellales; family CAG-138; genus JAQVRG01. The sequence goes on from CAYPAH010000015.1 coordinate 12,221, forward strand.
GAACGCGCTCCTTGGATTCGCGCACGGCGGCGTCCGGCAAGCCCACGGTCTCATAACAGGGCAGTCCGCCCGAAACGTCTACCTCTACCGAAACCGCAAAACCGTCTATGCCGTTCAAGCCATAACTCATTATTCTGGAAAGCATATATCGTTCTCCCGCCAAAAAAGTTTAGTGATCCGCTTATCTTGTCAATACCCGAGGAATGTCCAGCCCGGAAGCCACTCCAGCGCGCGAATATAGCCCACCGGAACCATCAGTCCGCTTATCACCGGATAAAAGATGATAAAGAGAAATGCGCACACTGCAAGCCAGATCCACTTCCATTCCTTATAGGCGGGATATCTTTTATCGAGCTCGCGAATAAGATAGACCGCCGAAAGGATTATAAACGGCACCATGGGGAAATAGTGATATGCGAAGGTGCAGCGCGACACCAGAACCCACGGCAGATAATTTGCCGCCGCCCCCGTAACGATAATATCTGTTTCCCTATCCGCCTTGCGCCTTCCCGATAGCAATGCGAAGCACAAGATCAGCATGGCCGCCGAGCATATCCACCACACGGCGGGATTACCAAAGGCGGATATCGTGCCCGCGCGCTGCCCGCTCGTATCATAGCCGACATAATACCACACGGGGCGCATGTCAAGCGGCCACTGCCACCATGAGGACTGATATGGGTGCGTCGCCTTCAGCCCGCTATGATAGCTGAACATGAATTCCTGCACGCCCCAAACGCCTGCAAGATCATATTTATCCTGACACAGATAATACGGAATATAGCTGAGCAGGTATATAGCAACCGGCACAATAATATAAAACACACAGCACCAAAGCAGGGTCTGCATTGTGTATTTCCAGAAACTTTCCCCTCTTTCACGCTCAAGAGCATCCTTTGAAGCGATCAAGAGCCTGCTCTCTTTATAAAGGCGCAAAAGATGCAGCAGCAGGATAACGGCAAGCCCGCCGCCCGCATATATGCATGTCCACTTGCTCGCGGCTCCCATGCCGAAAAACAGCCCCGCGAGCGCGAGCGGCTTCAGCGTCGCCTTCACGCCTTCACGCAAAAAATCGGTGCGCGTATACTGATACATGAAATCATACATCAGCAATATAAAGAACACCGCAAATACATCTATAGTAGCTATGCGCGTCTGCGTAAAATGCATGAAATCGCAGGCAAACAGGGCAGCAGCCAGAAAAGCATATTTCGTGCTTTTAAACATGCGCTTGGCAAAGGCATAAAACACCGGCAGCATGGCAATGCCAAGCAGACACCCCACGATGCGCCATCCGAAGGGGTTCATGCCGAAAACGGCAACACCGAGCATTATCAGTATTTTGCCGAGCGGAGGGTGGGAGTTTTCATAAGGCGACAGCCCGTGCAGATGCTCATAAGCCGTGCGTGCATGATACAGCTCGTCAAAAAACATGCCATTCACGTTTGATGGTAT
>CAYPAH010000015.1:13685-20779 GCA_964408655.1 uncultured Oscillospiraceae bacterium
TTTCGGGCACGCTCTCCTGCTCGTCAAAAAGCTCAGAGGCGCTTGAATAAGCCGGTATCAAATCGCCGTTTTCATCAACAAAAGCGAGCTCGTTTATCCATATTTCTCCCTGCTCCGCCTTGATAATAAGCTTGCTTGTCTCACTTTTAACGCTGATCGGGCGCCAAAGGAACATATAATCGAACTTCTGTTCATAGCTAAAGCTTTGCCCGTCGTCATCGGTAATGCTGAGCGTACCTTCGGCTATGCCGCCGAACAGGGCTATTCCGCTTATTCTTACCGGCTCGTCAAAGCTTATCTCCACGCTCTCGCCGGCCTTCGCCTGCCACGCCGTTTCGGGGGCTTTGAGAGTGCCAAGATTTATCAGGGCGATCACCGCGTATACAAGCGTAAGCCCGCCGCAAAGCAGCCTGTCCTTTTTATTAAACAGAGTCCTCACTTCGCCTTGATCGCAGAGGATCGCGTCCTTGTCTTCTATTTTATTAAGTTTATCAAGCTCCGTATTTGCCTTCGTAAAAGCGGGCTTGTCCTTTGAAGCAATGAGTATCTGCCATATGACATAAGTGAAATATCCCCAGCCGCACACAGTCATAAGAGAACCCGCAAAAACGAGTCCGTCATATTGCGCGCCCCGGCAGGCAGGTTTATCAATAATGATAAACGCACCCATAGTGTTTAGCAGCATTGAAACGGTGAAAATGGCAAAGAGAGCATATAAGCGTCTATCGCGCGTTTCAATAAAGGCTAATAGCAAAAGCAAAAGCACGGGAAAAAGATATCTTTCGTGCATATAGTGGCCAAGCGTAAAAATCGCGCATAGCATATAAGCCGCGCAAAGCCAAAGCGCCCCGTCTTTCTTGTGAGCGCGAAAATAAACGGCGCAGCTGAAAACGATGGAGGCCGTCATAAGAACGGTTCCAAGAGTCCGGTATGAAACGACAAACGCGCTTTGATCCACATTCGTCCAGTTCCCGCCCAGAAGCGCCATGAGGTTATATGCTTCTATGCTTCCATATGGATAAGAGGTCGCCGTGGAAAAGTATTTATCGATCAGCCATGTGGCCTCCTGAGTTGATTTGAAGGGCCATGCAAAGAGCAATATCACGGCAAAGGCCGCACAAACGGCAGCCGCAGTTTTGAGAGCGTCGCGTAGATTTTTAATGCGCAGGAAATAGGCCACCGCAAACAAGGGCCCAAGCATCAATGCCTGAGGCTTGATAAGTATTGCAAGGCCGTAGACCGCTCCCGCCCAGACCTCTTTTCGTTGTAAAAACAGCCATAGGCTTAAGGCGAGCAGCAGCGTGAGCACCGAATCGATCTGTCCCCATCCGCCGGAAATAAAGGCCATCATGGGATTAAAAGCGACAAGAGCGCAAAGCCCAAGCGCAGTTTTTGCCGTGAATTTTGTTTTTGCGATTTTATAAACAAAATATGCGCTTAGAACATCGCAAATTATCGCGGGAAGCTTTATCATTAGCACATATAAGTCCGAGCCATAGCTAAAGCCAAGCAGATCGGAAAGCTTCGCCATCGCCGCCAATGCATACATATATCCCGGCGGATAATCCGCAAACATGCCGCTGGTATAAAACGCGCCAAAGCCGTTTTCCGCAAGCGCGTTGCCCCATGCCATAAAGCATTTTATATCGGTCGGATGCCCGTAAATTATTTTAGAGAGCAGCACTCTAAGCAAAAACGCGGCCGCCAGTATGAGCATAAGCGCATTGCTTTCTCCGCTCTTCAGGCTTCCTTCTTTTTTATCTATAAAATTGCGGCCTATCATAACGGCCGTTCCCGCAAAGAACAGCGTCAAAAGCAGTATCAGGCCAAGATGCGGCATCTTCCCTACGCTGATATCATCGTTTTCCGCTTCCTGTTCGGAGGGAGCAAAATCCGCAGGGTCGGAAACGGCGCCCGTTTTGACGAGCGACACATTTTTGAACCATGCCGTGCCGCTCGAAAGTGCGCCATATCCGCCCAGACGTATGCAAACCGTCAGAGAGCTCTGATCCCTGCCCGTTTTGCCCGTGAGCGATATGCGCTGCCAATCCTGCGTGCCAAGCACGGGGCTTGAGGCCGCCATGCAATCGTTTATCGAGACGTTTGCGCCCTGTCCGCCCTGAACGTTTTCTGTCCTCACATCACACGAAAGCGTATAATATGCGTTTTTCTTGACCTTTACGGTATAGCATATGCGCGCGTCGTTTTCTATAGGGTTGCTTATCACGGCGGCATTCTGCGCAGGATCGATCCAAACGCCGAATTCGTCCTCTCCCTGATACCACGCCTGTGTAAACCAACCGTCAGGCAGGTTTTCTTCCGAAAGATCAAACTCGGGCAGCAATTCGCTTTCCTGCGCTAAAGCAAGCGCCGGAACGATAAGGCAAACAAACGACATTAATATTGCGAGAATCCTTCTTCGCATAATGACCTCGTTCTATGAAATCTTGTTATTTATAATACCACATTTTTCCGAATAAATATGCCCTATAGATGATTATGCCGTAAAAGCAGCGGGAATATGCGTCACTTCGCCGGTGAGCAGGTCTACCTCGGCCACATCAAATCTCACAAAGGCGTCAAAGCAGTCATGCTGCCGCAAATAGCCCTGCGCAGCTTTTATTATATGCCTTTGCTTTTCGCGGTTCACCGCCTCGCGTCCGAGTATTTCCCCTTTGCCCGAGCGTGATTTTACCTCGAGAAAAACTATAGCCTCGCCGTCCTTCATAACGGCGTCTATTTCATATCGGCCGCTGCGATAGTTCATTTGAAGCAGCGAAAAGCCCTTATTTTGAAGGTATTGACAGGCTAGCGCTTCGCCGCGATTTCCCGAGAGGCGCTTATTCACAGCTTTATTCCTTCTATATTTTTAAGAAAACTAAGCCTGTGTATAGGGCATGGGCCAAAGTTGCGCAAAGCTTCGATATGCTCTTTTGTGCCATAGCCCTTGTTTCTTTCAAAGCCGTATTGCGGATAAACAAGGCTCATTTCACACATATAGCGATCCCTCGTTACCTTTGCGATAATTGAAGCCGCGGCTATAGAATATGAAAGAGCGTCGCCATGAATTATAGCCCGCTGCTTCGCCGGAATATCAAGATCCTTCACGGCGTCCACCAAAACATGCTCCGGCGGTCTTTCCATAGAGCAATACGCCTGCTTAAAGGCTGCTCTTGTCGCCTGCAAAATGTTTATTTCGTCTATCACATCCGGCCCTATCCAGCCGATACCATAGCAAAGCGCCGCTTCGCAAAGCTGCGCGAAGAGCTTTTCGCGCCTTCCCTCTGAAAGCTTTTTTGAATCGTTCACATATGGAATAAGCGGCTCTTTTGGCATGACCGCGCAGGCGCTCACCACCGGCCCCGCCAGAGAGCCGCGCCCCACCTCGTCCATACCTCCGGGAAATATGCCCTTTTCCCAGTATTCCCGCTCATATTCGCTCAGCTTAAAAAGCCGTTCCTCCTCAGAAAGCTTCATTCGGCTTCTCCAGCGTCACGCGGGCGATCTTGCAGGCTCTAAATTCATCCAGCACAATGCGCGCGGCTCTTTCGCTGTCGTTTTCTCCGCCCGCTATGCGAAAAGCGCGGCTTTCACACACAGCGTCAAGAAGCTCGAGCCCGCTCATGCCGACGGCGCATTTTTTATATCTTTCACACAAGGCTTCCGGCGCAATAACAATAAGCTCAGAGAGCAGCGCCGCCGCAAGATTTTCCACATCCATTATATCGTCCTTGATAGAGCCGATATACGCAAGATGTTTTGCCAGCGCCTCGTTTTCAAGCTTTGGCCAAAGCAGACCCGGGGTATCCATTACTTCAAGATAATCGCTTATCTTTACCCATTGCTTTCCTTTTGTTACGCCGGGCTTGTCGCCCACCTTTGCCCTCGCGCTACCGGCGATACTGTTAATAAAGGTGGATTTGCCCACGTTGGGAATGCCAACCGCCATTGCCCGCACCGTTTTAATAACGCCTCTGAGCCGGTATCTTTCCACCACGGGAGCCGCCGCCTTTTCAATAAGAGCCACAGCGTCCTTTTTCTTTGAGTTTTTTATTGAAACCGTTTCTATCGCGGTGATCCCCTGTTCGCGGTAATAGCTTAGCCATTCCTTTGTGATTGCAGGATTGGCAAGATCGCTTTTGTTGAGCAATATCACCCGCTCTTTTTTTGCGAACAAATCATCAAAGTCGGGATTACGGGTCGCCATCGGCGCGCGGGCGTCAACAAGCTCTACCACCACGTCGATAAGCTTCATGTTTTCTTCCAGCATTCGGCGCGCCTTCGCCATATGCCCGGGATACCATTGTATCAGCAAATTTTTTCTCCTTATTCACAAAAGGCACCGGAAGCCCGATGCCTTTTTTTGCTCAGCTTATTTCTTTTCGTCAATACGCTCAACGACTTTGGCGGCTTTGCCGACGCGATCGCGCAGATAGAAGAGCTTAGCTCTGCGTACCTTACCGTGACGAACCACTTCGATGCGGCCAATACGGGGGCTGTTGTAGGGGAAAGTCCTCTCAACGCCTACACCGTAGGACATACGGCGAACAGTAAAGGTCTTGCGGATCCCGCCGCCCTGCATCTTGATGACTACGCCTTCGAAGTTCTGAAGTCTCTCACGAGTGCCTTCAATAACCTTCACGAATACACGAACGGTATCACCGATCTCAAGCTCGGGAAGGTCGCTGCGAAGTTGTTCTTTTTCGAGTTCTTTAATGATGTTGGACATTTGTATTCTCCTTTTTCTGCACGCATTGGACCGCCCGCTGTCACAAAGTGCATTATAACATAGGCATTTTTGTATTACAAGCTTTATTTCTCTGCATTTTTCAAGCTTTCGATAAAGGCTTTATCCTTTTTGTCCAGCTTTATTTCACCCATGAGCTCCGGCCTTGCCTCTATGGTCTTCAGTATGGATTGATCTCTTCTCCATCTTGCTATTTTCGCATGGTTTCCGCTAAGAAGCACCTCGGGAACCGCCATTCCCCTAAAGTCTGCCGGGCGCGTATACTGCGGATATTCCAGAAGACCCATCGAAAACGATTCGTCCTCGGCCGATTCTCCGCTGCCGAGAACTCCCGGCACGAATCTCGCCACACAGTCGAGCAGCACCATTGCCGGCAGCTCGCCGCCTGTGAGGATATAGTCACCTATCGATATCTCCCTGTCCATCTCGCTCATCACGCGCTCGTCAATACCCTCGTAATGGCCGCATAGAAGCAGCAGTCTTTCATGCTGCGCCGCAAGCCCCCGCGCCATAGCTGTAGAGAGAGTTTTTCCACGCGGGCTGAGACAGACGCGCAGCGCTTCATGGTTTTGATCCACAGCCGCAAGACAATCATAGATCGGCTGCGCCATCATTACCATTCCCGCGCCGCCGCCAAAGGGATAATCGTCCGTATTTTTATGCTTGGAATCCGAGTAATCGCGAATATTGTGCAAGTGAAATTCCAAAAGCCCTTTTTCCGCAGCACGGCCTATCATGCTGCTTTGCAAAACGCCGCCGAACATTTCCGGGAAGAGCGTAAGAATGTCAATCCTCAAAAAGGCCGACCTCCTTTAGCAGCTCAGCGTCCAGAACTATGCTTTTGTTTTCTACGTCAACCTCTTCAAGCAGCTTTTTGAGCGCCGGTATCATAAGAGTGCGTTCTCCGCTTATCACATAAACGTCGTTCGCGCCGGTCTCAAGCACCTCGGTGAGCTTCCCGTATTCTTCTCCGTCGTTGCCGCGAACCTCGCATCCGATAAGATCCTGAATATACCAACGCCCTTCGGGCAGCTTTGCGGCATGTTCGCGGTCAACGCAAACATAGCAGTTGCGCAGCTTTTCAGCTTCGTCCCTGCTTTGGCAGCAGCTTAGCTCTAAATATACGGCGTCAGGCTGAACGCTTATATTCTGAGCCTTTACGGGGATATGCAAAGAGCCCTGCTCCAAATATGCTTCGGAGAGAGCATGAAAACGGCGCACGTCATCCGTGAGAGGCAGCAGCTTTAACGCGCCATGCACACCGTGCGGGCGAACGATACGGCCGATGCGGAAATACTCCACTCAGGCGTTCTCCTCTTCGCCGTCGTTGCGCTCATCTTCATCGACGATCTCAACGATGTACTTTTTGTTTTCCTTTATGGAAGCGGCCTTAACTACGGTGCGGATAGCCTTCGCTATGCGACCCTGCTTGCCTATCACCTTTCCCATATCATCCGAAGCGACGGACAATTCGATGATCGTAGCATGATCGCCTTCGCGAGAGCTCACCTTCACCTCATCCGGCTTATCCACGAGGTTTGTGGCAATATACTTGACCAGTTCAACCATGGTCTTCCTCCGGTTACTGTATAGCGCCGGACTTTTTGAGCAATGCGCGGACGGTATCGGTGGGCTGTGCGCCATTCTTCATCCACTCTGCGGCCTTCTCGTTGTCGATCTTGATCTCAACGGGATTGGTCAGCGGATTGTAATAACCGATCTCCTCCACGAAAGCACCGTTGCGGGGCGCGCGGGAATCCGCGACCACTACACGGTAAAAAGGAGCCTTCTTGGCGCCCATGCGGCGCAGTCTGATCTTAAGCATCTGATTTTTCCTCCATAATTATGTATGTCTTATTTATTTCGAAAACGGTGATCCGTAATCGCAGGTTTAAAACGGCAGGCGGAAGCCTTTTTTGCCTTTTTTGAATTTTCCGCCCGTCATCTGCTTCATCATTTTACGCGAAGCTTCAAACTGGTTCAAAAGGCGGTTTACCTCTTGTATGCTTGTTCCACTGCCTCTGGCAATACGCTTTCTGCGGCTTGCGTTAAGTATATCCGGCTTTGCCCGCTCTCTCGGCGTCATCGACTTGATTATCGCCATCATTCGTGCGGTCTGCTTTTCGTCTATTTCGATGTTGGCGGCTTTAGAAGCGTCCATCCCCGGCAGCATCGAAAGAATATCCTGCATCGAGCCCATGTTTTTCATCTGCTCGAACTGCTCCATAAAATCTTCCAGAGTGAAGCCGTCGTTCTTTATCTTTCCCGCCAGCTCAACGGCTTTTTTTTCATCGAAGGCCGTTTGTGCCTTTTCAATGAGGGTGAGCATGTCACCCATGCCGAGGAT
>CAYPAH010000016.1:0-20572 GCA_964408655.1 uncultured Oscillospiraceae bacterium
GGTTAATGAAAAGCCTGAATTTTCCGCTATATCTAAACCGAATCAACAGTACAAAAGCAAAACAGTCCGCAAGAGCGCGCTGTTTTGCTTTTGGCATTATAGAGTAAGGCCGCATATCTAAAATGAATCGATAAGACAACAGAATAGCATCCAAGCACGCGGACGTGGTATAATCAGATCACGAAAGCCGACAAAGTAGCCAGAAAGGCAGGAAAAAGAATGTATTGCACCAAGCAGATCACAAACGATCTCATATGGGTGGGCGCGGATGACCGTAGGCTTGCCATGTTCGAGGGAGTATATTCAGTGCCCAAGGGAATATCCTATAATTCCTATTTATTGGCTGATGAGCGCACGGTGCTTTTCGACACGGTGGATAAAGCAGTAACGCCAGCTTTTTTTGAAAACCTGGAACATGCTCTCTCTGGCCGCAGGCTTGATTATATTGTGGTGCAACACATGGAGCCGGATCATTCTGCTGCCTTGCTTGACCTGATGCGCCGTTACCCTGAAGCCATAATCATTTGCAACCAAAAGACCGCTGAGTTTATCCGCCAGTTTTTCAATGTGGAGCTTGGAGAGCGCGCCCGAATCGTTAAGGAAGGCGACGTGCTTGATTCAGGCCGTCACAAGCTGACCTTTCTTATGGCTCCTATGGTACACTGGCCGGAGGTTATGGTGACTTACGATGAAACGAGCAAGACGCTCTTTTCCGCAGACGCATTTGGCACCTTCGGAGCCCTTAACGGAGCTATCTTCGCAGACGAAGTGGATTTTTACGGCGATTATATGGATGAGGCTCGCCGCTACTACGCGAACATCGTGGGCAAATACGGCGTTCAGGTTCAGGCTCTTCTAAAGAAAACCTCATCTCTTGCGATCAACATGATCTGTCCTCTTCACGGTTTTGTGCACCGAGAGAAGCTGCAGGATTATATCGGCAAATATGCTCGCTGGAGCGCCTATGTTCCGGAGGAAACAGGGGTGGCGATTGCCTATGCCTCAGTATACGGCAACACGGAAAAGGCCGTTCAGATCGTGGCTGCCCGCTTGCGGGATAGAGGGATAAATACAGTGATGTACGATGTTTCTGTAACCCCGGCCTCGGAGATCGTGGCGGCGTCTTTCCGCTACAGCCATTTGATATTTGCCTCCATCACCTACAACGCCGGGATATTTGTTACCATGGAGGCATTGCTCCATGATATCGCTGCCCACAACCTGCAAAACAGGACGATAGCCTTCATAGAGAACGGCTCATGGGCTCCGACCAGCGGCAAGCTTATGGCAGATATCCTGTCTCGACTCAAGGGTATCACAGTGCTTGATGCTGGGATCACAATCAAATCTGCCCTACGGCAGGAACAGCTCGTGGAGGTGGATGCTTTGGTTGCCGCTGTGGCCGCCACTCTGTCTCAATCTAAGCCTGTTGAGGAAAAAAAACGAGGCTTTGTGTGTAAAATTTGCGGATATGTATACGAAGGGGAGACCTTGCCGGCAGATTTCGTCTGCCCTCTGTGCAGGCACGGCGGGGAGGATTTTGAACCCTTAGACTAAAAGAGCGCCCTTCGTAAAGGCTGTCGACTTATAAAAGAAGCAAAACAATGTTATGTTATTTTCGCTTAACCCTGCTTCGTGAAAAGAAAGCTGTGTTTGCGAATCAACGGATGCATCAATATGTTTCCGGGCAAACGGCAACATGTTATTTAACTGCTTGGATTGCAAAAATATCTATATTGTAAGCAAAGCAGCCTGTAATACAGGCTGCTTTGCTTTTACTATATAAAGAGCGGGGGAGTCGAAGCCGAGAGGGCGCGAACATAGGAAAATCGCTCCGGTGGAGCGATCCCGGTGGGCGATCATGCCGCAAGACGCCTGCTTTTTTCGATTCGAATAGTCAAATGGCGCAAGGCGCAAAAAGCATAAGGCAACGCAGCTTGCAAAAGCGTGATAGCTTGTGCCGCCACTCGATCTATGCTACATTTATCCATATATAATATTTGTCACATCACATGAGAATACTTGCCGGAGGGAAACAAAATGAGAATAGGATATTTCTTTTCTTTTAAACTTAAACGCCTTGTTGCGGGCATGGCTTTTTTGCTTTCGCTGCTTCTTGGGGCGCAGGCGCTCGCTTGCACTACGATAATCGTAGGCAAGGACGCAAGCGCGACGGGCGAAGCATTCTTTGGGCGCACGGTGGATGTGCCAGGACTTGGACAGGTCACGCTGGTTTCGGTGCCCGCGCGAACTCGCGCGGCGCGCTGGACATATGTGGATGATAATACCGGATTATCAGTGGAACTGCCCGCAAAGAGCTGCCAATACATTATGACGCCGCAAAGCATAGATCCGCTTGGGACGCGCGGAGTCTGGGCGGAGAGCTGCATAAACGAATACGGAGTGAGCATGAGCGCTACCGAGAGCATATATGCCAACGACAAGGCGCTCAAGGCCGACCCGTATGTTAAAAACGGCATTGCCGAGAGCAGCATACCGACTATCGTGATTCCATATGTGAAAACGGCGAGGGAGGGCGTGGAGCGGCTTGGCGCGCTGGTGGATAAATACGGCTGCGCGGAAAGCAGCGGCGTGACCTTTGGCGATGGCAGGGAAATATGGTATATGGAGCTTTACACCGGCCACCAGTGGGCGGCGCAGCGCGTGCCGGACGATTGCTACGCCGTTATCGGCAACGACGCTCTGCTTGGCGCTATCGACCTGAAGGACACGGAAAACGCGCTGGCTTCAAAGGATATATGGACGCTTGCGGAGAAAAACGGCTTTTTAACGCAGTATCAGGGAGAAGCGCATCTTGCGCTGAGCTATGGAACGGAGCACCGCAACTACAGCCAGCTTCGCGTTTGGGCGGGGCAAAAAACCTTTTCTCCCGCAAAATCTAAAAAATACGATGTGAACACGACCTTCGCTGCCTTTGTAAAGCCGGATAAGCGCATCGCGCTTTCCGATGTGATGGAGCTTATGCGCTACCGTTACGAGGGCACGAACTACGACGCCAACAAGCGGGACGATACGCGGCCTATCGGTGTTCCCCGCACCGCGCAGGCGCATGTGTTTCAGGTGCGCGAAAATAAGCCGAGCATCCTCTGGCTGTCCATGGCTAATCCTGAGTTCAGCGTTTTCCTGCCGATCTACGGAGAAATAGCAAGCGCGCCGGAGAGCTATCAAAAGCCGAGTTCGAAATACAGCGGTGACAGCGCTTATTGGCGCTTCCGCGCCCTCTCATCCCTTGCCATTCTTGACCGCGAAGCCTATGGTGCGCCGGTGCGCGAGCATTGGAAAGCGCTTGAAACGCAGTTGATCGAAGAAGTTCCCAAGATGGACGACGCTTACGCCAGATCCGGATATGATCCGGACGTTGCCGCCGCCATTTTTGCGGATATCGCGGAGCGAGCTCTTGCGGACGCCGATATGCTTACCGACGAGCTGCTTTATAAAATATCAGAAAGAGCTGTGGCTGACAGCGGCGCGAGCGCCAAGGCCGACGGAGATCTGAACGATACTGTGCTAAAATAAAATACGCCGTGAAGCGCGAGACCGAAAAATGAAAAGTAAGGCTCGCATTGCTTTGAAGGCATGATATAATACCGATTGTATGTTAGCGCTGAAACGCGGCGCTTACAAAGCCGCGCAGGCTCAACGAGCGGCTTTTCCCAGATCTGTTTTCAAGTATTCTATGTTTAAGGAAGTAATTATTACATTATGAAACCAAATCGTATTTTATCCGCTCTTCTTGCCTGTGTGTTTATCTTCAGCCCGTTTTGCGCTTCCCGCTCTATGGCGGCTCCCGCCTTCCCGGGACCCGTAACGGTCACGGAGCCGGCTACGGGACAAAGCATTTCGATTAAGAATTACGGCGACGAGTATTTCGCTTATTCTACCGATACGCAGGGCTATCTTTTTATGGAAAATGGCGGACGCTTTTATTATGTCCGCGAAAATGGCGGAGACTATGCCATAGGCGCGCCGGTATTAGGATCGGACATGAACAGCACCGGAGAGCTTAATGCGGATACGCGGGTGAAGGCCGGCGACGCCGGTTTGCAGAATAAGCTTACCGCGCTGCGCAAGTCGCTTGAAAAGGCCGAGCACTCAATGGAACAGAGCTCCGGAGGCGGAACTTCTGTGCCGATCCCGCTCGATTATGATGTAAACAGCGACGGTTCGCTTGACGCGGCCAAGGGGAGCGTTCATCATCTTTCATGGAATGACTTTAGCAATATTCAAGAACCGCCAACACGAAGTGAATGCCCGTTGCTGCTGCTGCATGTGGAATTTAATGATGTGAATGCGGCTTTTGACGATGCGGCCTGGCATTCGCTTGTGTTTGAGGGCGGCGTGAACGGCTTTTATACAGCCGCATCCAACGATTCCTTCACCTATGTTACCGCGGCGGAATCGAGCGGAACGGTAAACGATGGTGTGATAACTGTATGCCTGCCCATCGACGCGCCGCTTTGGGCGCAGGGAGAATCCGACAATCTAAGCACCAACAATGGCATTATGCAGGGACTGCATACCGGTTCTGACGGCAAAATCTACGCTATCTATAACGAGTCTTCGATCTTTCTTTACGCTATGCTTGCGGCAAAGGAATATCTTGGCGACCTTTCCGCCTATGACCGCAATACCGACGGCTATCTCTCGCCCAGCGAGATGGCTTTTTATGTAATTTTTTCCGGCTTTGATGTTTCCTATAGCGGAAATGACGCATGTGCCGGAAAGCCCGCAGCATGGGCGCACCACTGGGTAGCCAACGATCTTCGCTTTAGAACCAGCGAGAAGAGCTCTGATGATCTGCTCGGCAGCTTCGCTCCCTTCAGCGTCAACGGTGTAAAGCTATGCAAATACAGCATAATGGGCGAATTGCAGCAAGGCACGATGCAAGATGACGGAAGCTGGCTCGGCGCTACGCAGATGCAAAGCGGCACGCTCTGCCATGAATTGGGTCACGATCTGGGTCTGATGGATCTTTATAACACCTTACAAGGCAACCTTTCCAAAGACGTTGGATCATTGAGCATTATGTCAGGCGGAAGCTGGGGATCGACAGAGGGCGGCGCGCCGGGCAGTATGCCTACGCATATCGACCCATATGACAAGGAGTGGCTGGGCTTTTACGGTATAGATACGGCTTCGGCCTCAGGTCTATATACTCTGAATGCCGCAGAGCCCCCGGCAGATTATAATATACTGCGCGTCAACACCTCAGACCCGAATATCTATTATCTGCTTGAAAATCGCCGGAATGTGGGCTTTGATCGTGGATTGTATTACGGCTTTGGAAGTGATTTTGTCAGCAGGCAGGGCGGTATTGTGGTCTGGCGCGTAGATAAAAACGCCATTAACCTGTATTGGAACAGCAACAGACTCAATGCTCACGAAGACCAATACGCCATCATGCCGCTTTTCCATAACGACGACGTAAGCGCGCCCTTCTGGGGCGGCAATTATTTCGTTGACGGAGAAACGCTCAGTCTGCCCCAAAGCGCAAAGCTCAGATTTACTTCCGCCGCGGGGGGAGCAATGCAAGTATACATCGAATATCCGCAGGACGCCTCTTATTCTTCTTCTGCCGGATCCGGCAGCGGCAATACTACGACGCTCTACAGCTTTAAGAACGCGATCATGCCTAATGCCTCGGGCGGACTTACGGCCACGGTGGACGCGGACTGCGAAAAGCTTACGGGAGTGCAGGTGGATGGAAGGACGCTTGAAAAGAGCGAATACGAGCTTAAATGCGGCAGCACGATCATAACGCTTAAAGAGGACTTTGTTCGTAAGCTTTCCAAGGGCGAGCATATTTTGCGCGTGCAGTTCACCGACGGCAGCGCAAGCACCGCGTTTTCAACCGACGCTCCCTCGGCTATGCAAACGGAGGAGGATCTGCGAGTACCGGCTACCGGTGGAACGCCGCTCGCATGGGCGCTCGTGGTCGCCGCGACGGGACTTTGCCTTATTGTGAAGCGCAGAACGAAGGCATAAACGGCAATATGGCGTTTATGCCCGCCTGTTTCGCAGCTTATGCGGGGATGGACTATATACTTTAAACAAAAAAACAGCCTGAAAACAGGCTGTTTTTATCGTTGCTGCTTTAGCTGTTTATAAGCTCATCAAGAAGTCTGGGGAGCTGACTTTCCATCGTCTCGTCGGAAAACTGGCATGTGCCTACCATTTTATGTCCGCCGCCGCCGTATTTAAGCATAAGGCTGCCAACGTCAACATTAGAGCTGCGGTTCAAAATGGAATAACCTACGGCGCAGCTACAGCCATGCCCGCCCTTGCCGTTCACTATCCATATCGAGATGTTTTGCTCGGGATACAGGCTGTATATCATAAAACGGTTGCCGGAATAAATGGGATCTACGCCGCGAAGGTCGCTGATGATAACGGACTTTTCGGTGCGCGTGTGCTCACGCAGCATAGCCTTGAATTTTTCGGCCTGGTCGAAGTATACTTCTATGCGCTCTTTAAGGTCGGGCAGTTCGAGTATCTCTTCGATCTTTAAATCGTGGCAGGCGTCTATCAGCTTTTCCATAAGCTGATAGTTTGAAATGGTGAACTCACGCCAGCGGCCAAGACCTGTGCGCGGGTCCATAAGGAAACCAAGTAATATCCATCCCTTGGGATCGAGGATCTCCTCCCGCGTCAGATTGCCCGAGTCCACTTTGTCGACCTGCTCCATCATGTGCGCGGCGCCCTCAAAGGTCTTTTCTCCGCCATAATATTCGTAGATGATGCGTGCGAAAGAGGGCGCTTTTCTGCTTTCGCCCTTATATTGCCCCTGCAAGGCCAAACGCTCTTCCTCACTGGAATGATGGTCGAACCACAGTCCGCAGCCGGGCACATATGGGACGTTCGCAAGGCAGTCGTTTTCGCCGACCTCGATCAGCCCATCCTGAAGATCCTTGGGATGGGCGAATTTCCAGTGGTCGATCACACCGGCGTGCTTGAGCAGCGCGGCGCAGGCCAGCCCGTCAAAATCCGAACGTGTAATAAGCCGCATAGCCATGATTTATTTTTTCTCCTTATAAGTTGTGTCTGTGAATATTTATATTATAGCATATGTGATTTCCTTAGAGCAAGGTCGGGCTTGCTTTTCATTGTCTAATATGTTAGACTGCATTTGACTAATACGTTAGACGGGAGATCATATGAAAATACCGGAGATATTTGCCAGCGAATATAAATTTGCCTGCATCGTGTGGGAGCACGAGCCGATAAGCACAAGGGAACTCGTTGCGCTTTGCACGGAAAAGCTCGGCTGGAAACGGACTACTACTTATACCCAGCTTAAACGCCTGACGGAGCGGGGAGTGATGAAGACGGAAAATTCCATCGTTACTACGCTTATCCCCAAGGAGGCCGTGCAGATACAAAAAAGCCGAGAGTTTATGGAGCGCACCTTCGACGGTTCAGTGCCGGCTTTTCTTGCGGCGTTTTTGAATGAAAGAAAGCTAAGCGCTGAGGAAGCGGCGCAGCTTCGTCGCTTGATCGAGGAGGCGGAGAAATGATAGCGCAGATATTCAGAAGCGTTTTAAATATGAGCCTGACCGGGGTCTATGTTATCCTTGCCGTAATGATATTGCGCCTGTGTATCAGGCGCGCGCCAAAGTGGATATCATATGCCTTATGGCTTGTGGTTCTGTTTCGTCTTATATGTCCTGTCACATTTGAAAGCGGTATTTCGCTTTTGCCGAGCGCCGAGCCCGTGCCGAAAGAGATATTTTCGGAGGCTCCCGCAATACATTCCGGCATACCGGCATTAAATCAGGCGATCAACCCTGTTTTGCAGGACAGTCTTGCGCCAACGCCGGGAGCTTCCGCGAATCCCGCTCAGATATGGATGTTTATTCTTTCGCTCGTCTGGCTGGCGGGGGCGGCGCTCATGCTTCTCTACGGCTTGATAGCTATGCTGCGATTTGCTAAACGTCTTCGCTTTGCCGTGCTGCTTCAAGAGGGAGTATATGAGAGCGAAGAGATAGAAACTGCCTTCGTGTGGGGTCTCTTTCGTCCGCGTATATATGTGCCATCCGGCTTGAACGAGCTTCAGTTAAAGCAGATACTTGCGCATGAGAGGGTGCATATCAGGCGGCTCGATAATTTTACGCGGCCATTAAGCTATATCGTGCTTTCGCTGCACTGGTTCAATCCCCTTGTGTGGATGGCCTTCGTTTGTTCAAGGCGTGATATGGAGATATCCTGCGATGAGAGCGTACTGCGCCGCGAGGGAGCCGACAGGCAGGCGTATGCGGGCACGCTGCTTTCGGTGTCTGAGCGTTGCAGCGGCATTGCCCTGCCGCTGGCCTTTGGCGAGAGCGATACGGGCAAGCGGATAAAAAATGTGCTCGCTTATAAAAAGCCCGCCTTCTGGCTCGTAGCCGTGGCGCTCCTGACGGCGCTTGTCGCAGCGCTCTGCCTTATTGCCAACCCAAGGCGGGAAATGGCAAAAGCCGCAGAGCTGCCGCAGGGCATTTTCGGCACGACATACGCCTTTGACGAATGCCTGTATATGAACCCTTTGAGTTCATTCTATCCTTTTGACGGAACGGGAATGCGATACCGCGTCACGGAAGAAGGAAGCCTTGACATTATTAACGAAGAAACGGGGGCGCTGCTTGAAAGTCATGGCGGCGATAGCTGGCACGGCGAATTTGACGAAGATGAATGGGAGTCCTTGTTTTTTGCCGGAATTCCATATGATATCAGCGGATATTCCTCGAGATTGCAATACGCTATAGCGGATGAATACAGGCTCTATTGCATGGACGGGGAAATATGGCTTGGAAGACTTGCCAACGACGGCACTATGTGGAGCCTTTACCGTCTGCGTCCCGCGGAGGAGAGAATAGCCGAAGCCGGAGGGGCGGAGGGGCCGGAGAGCGTTTTTGCGAGCGAATCGAAGAGCGAACTGCTCTTGGCTCAGGCGCAAAGGCGTGAAAAATATCTCGGCGAGTTTTCCATGAACCCGCGTGGCGAGGAGGGCTTTGGCCGGAAATACGAGGGAGACTGGGATGAGGACGGCAAAACGGACAAAGCCGCCTTTGAAGAACTGCCTTCCGAAATTGAGGGCTACAGTGATAACCGGGCGGTGACGGTTCAATTCGGAGACGGGGAGCGCATCAGCGCGGACTCGTTGCAGCTTGCGGAAATATCTGCTTGGGGCAGCAGCTTTCTTCTTGAGGCCGCGGATCTCACTGGAGACGGCTCGAATGAGATCATTCTTCTTATAGATATCGGCGGCGCTGGAGGCCGTGGCAGCTATGCTCTTTATCCATATATGCGCGGCTCTGACGGTTGGGCAGCTATGGCGCCTCCAAAGAGCGGCGTAGAGCTGTCGCTTGAATGGAAGGATAACATTGCCACAGTCAAAAGCGGTGATTATTCCGAGATAGTGGCCGGTGCTGATATGCTGCGTCTTAAATATGCGCAGGAGGGCGCGGAGGCGGAATGGAAGCGCGTTGACGGAACGGAATATCATAACGAATCAGCCGCGGACGCAATTTGCGACATAGCCCTAGTTCCGGGCAATGGCAAAACGCTCGTGAAAAGCTCGCAGTATGTCACGGGAGTTACGGGAGTGCATGTGGATCAGCTTGGCTATCTTGTCACCACATATGAGTGGGCGCAGGACGGCAGCTTTTCCGTTCGGGATATGCAGTTTGTCTATCTTCCGCAATAAGCGGCGGAGCAAAGGAGAAAATGCCTTAAAACATGATAATAGCGGCGTTTTGTAGGGCGGGATGATTTGTGCTATAATGCAGCTATGCTTTTAACTGCTGAACATCTTTATAAGGATTATGGAACAAAGAAGCTTCTTGACGATGTTTCCGTTTATCTGAACGACCATGATAAGATCGGCTTTGTGGGCGTGAACGGAGCCGGAAAAAGCACTCTTTTAAAAATACTCTCGGGCAAAGAGGCCGCCGATAAGGGCAGTCTGTCTATTTTGGGCGGCGCGCGTATTTCCTGCCTTGCGCAGAACCCCGGGATGGATGATGATAACACGGTGCTTGAGCAGTTGTTTTACGGCGTGGATGAGGATTACCGCAAAAACAGCGAATTCGAAGGCAAAGCGATGCTGACGAGGCTTGATATAAAAGATCATGGCGCGAAGATAGGCACGCTTTCGGGAGGGCAGAAAAAACGGGTGGCGCTTGCCGCGGCGCTTATGCGCCCGGCGGATATACTGATACTCGATGAACCCACGAACCATTTGGACAGCGACACGGTGATGTGGCTTGAGGAGCGGCTGAAGAAATTTTCCGGCGGGCTTCTCATGGTAACGCATGACCGTTATTTTCTTGAAAACGTGGTCAACCGCATTGCCGACCTCTCGCGGGGAAAGCTTTGCTTTTACGAGGCGAATTATTCAAAATATCTTGAGCTTCGCGCGGAACGCTGCGATATGCTTTTGGCGAGCGAAAGAAAAAGACAATCCATACTGCGGCGCGAATATGAATGGATAAGCCGCGGCGCGCGGGCGCGCAGCACAAAAAGCCGCGAAAGGATCGACCGTTACAACGCTTTGAAGGCGCAGGAGGCTCCCGAGAGCGAGCGCAGGGTGGAAATGAGCGCGGCCTCCAGCCGCATCGGCAAAATGCTCATAGAGCTCGATCATGTGGCGAAACGCTTTGACGACAACTGCGTTATCTCGGATTTTAGCTATCATATCAAGCGCGACGACCGCATAGGCGTAGTAGGGAAAAACGGAGCGGGAAAGACGACGCTATTGAACCTTATCTCTGGAAACATGCAGCCCGACGAAGGCACTGTGAAGGTCGGAGCTACCGTGAAGATAGGCTATTTCGCGCAGGAGAACCGTGCGCTTGACCCCAATGAGCGCGTGTATGATTTTATCCGCAGCATAGCCGCCGAGGTTGAAACGGATGAGGGAACGCTTTCGGCTTCACAGCTTCTTGAGCGATTTCTTTTCGATGGGAATATGCAGCATACTAAGATCGGCCTGCTGAGCGGAGGCGAGCGCAGGCGGCTCTATCTTTTGAGCGTTCTTGTGAGCGCGCCGAATATACTTCTTATGGACGAGCCGACGAACGATCTTGATGTGGAGACGCTCGCGATACTCGAAAACTATCTTGAATCCTTTCCCGGCGCGGTGATCGCCGTGTCGCACGACCGTTTTTTTCTTGACCGAATGGCCGGCGAGATATTCGCCGTAGGTGAAGACGGAGAGATATCCCGCTATTCGGGCGGATTTTCGGACTATCTATTAAAGCGGCCAAAACCGGCCTTTGAAAAAGATGAAGGCGCGTCTTTAGAAAAGAAAAGCCCTGAAAGAACTGCCGCAAAGCCCGCAAAACTGAAGATGAGCTTTAAAGAGCAGCGTGAATTTGACGCTATCGACGCTGAGATCGCGGCGCTTGAGGGGAAAATATCCCTTTGCAAAAACGCGCTTGACGCATCGCAAAGCGACTATCTCCGTTTGATGGAAGCAACGGAGGAATTAAAGCTGCTTGAAGCGCAGCTTGAAGAAAAGACGGAAAGATGGGTATATCTTAACGAACTTGCCGAAAAGATAGAAACGCAAAATTCATAGCATAAGCACAATTTTGTTATAATAATAGGGCGAAGCCGCCGCACCGATAAACAGTGCGACAGCTTCGTGAACCAAAGCGCCCGATGAATCGAATGCTTTTTAGCGGTTCTGATCGTTGTTCTGGCGGTTGTTGTTATTGTTGTTTTGATTCTGGCGGTTCTGGTTATTCTGATTGTTATTGTTGTTGTTTTGGTTGTTGTTCCAGTTGTTCTGATTCTGATTGTTGTTGTTGTTCCAGTTGTTCTGGTTCTGGTTGTTATTGTTGTTCTGATTGTTGCGCTGGTTCTGGTCGTTCTGATTATTATAGCTCATGGGTACTCTCCTTTTTTAGATTTTGAGCATAGTTTCTCTCGGGCGCGGAAAGGCTATACACTGCAATTAAAAAGTATTGCAGGGAGAGAGGAACAAATTCCATGCTTTTGATACAAAACGGAGTTCTCTACACTATGGAATCAGAGCGTCCAATACGAGCGGATCTGCTTGCGCAGAAGGGAAAAATCGTTGAGATCGCGGAGCGCATAGAGCCTGGCGAACAAATGGAAATCATTAACGCTCAAGGGATGCGCGTCTTCCCCGGATTTATAGACGCACACAGCCATATAGGTATATTAGAGGAAAAAACAAGCAAACAGGGCGACGACTGCAACGAGGGCACGAATCCGCTGACGCCCTGCCTTCGCGCTATCGACGCCATCAACCCAATGGACAGCGCGTTTCATAACGCATTGGCTGCGGGCGTAACGGGAGCTATGGTCGGCCCCGGAAGCGCAAACGCGATAGGCGGGCAGTTTGCTTTTATAAAAACAGAAGGGCGCTGTATAGACGAAATGATAGTGCTCGCTCCCGCGGCGATAAAGATAGCCTTTGGCGAAAACCCGAAAATGAACTATGGCGTCAACGGAAACATGCCCTCAACACGAATGGGCATAGCTTCGCTTATCCGTGAGGAGCTTTTTCTTGCAAGGCAGTATTTTGATGAAGGAGGGGAAAAACAAAAAAGCTTCAATATGGAATGCTATAAAGAGCTTTTTGAGGGAAAAATTCCCTTAAAGGCTCATGCGCACAGAACGGACGATATATTCACGGCTATTCGCATAGCCAGAGAGTTTGGGCTTGGGCTTACGCTGGATCACTGCACGGAGGGACATCTTATCGCAAAGGAGATAGCCGAAAGCGGCTATCCGGCGATAATAGGCCCGTCGCTCGCCTCTCGAAACAAAAACGAGGTCAGCCTTTCGGATTTCAAAACAGCGGGGATATTGCAAAAGGCGGGAGTGCTCATAGCTCTTACGACAGATCATCCGGTGTCGAGAATACAATATCTTCCGCTTTGCGCGGCGCTTGCCGCCAAAGAGGGCTTGAGCGAATGGGAGGCGCTTCGCGCTATCACGATAGACGCCGCGCGCATATGCCGCGTGGACGAGCGCCTTGGCAGCCTGAAAACCGGCAAGGACGCCGACCTTGTGATATTCGACGGAAGCCCGCTGGAAATAGCTTCAACATTATACGCAACGGTGATCGGCGGCAGGATAGTCTGGCCGAAATAATGACCGGCGGCGTTTAGTCCGCCCTTACGTCGTCTTTAAGTCTTGCGGCGAAGACGAGCGCTAGCAGGCTGTAGGCGAGGAATATAAACAGCACCGGCACATAGCTGCCCAAACGCACATAGAGAAGTCCGGTGAGCTGAGGGCCGATAAGGGCGGTTACCAGAATATTCAGATTGAGCACGGCGATGTTCGTGCCATAGTGTTTTTGTCCGTAGACGGCGTTGACAAAGCCCGTACCCATAACGGGAATGCTGCCAAAGCCAAGCCCGAGCAGCGCGCAGCCCGCCACGAAAAGAGGCAGCAGCTTTGCCGTAAACGAAAGGGTAAGCAGCGCGAAGGCCGCCATGTTGAGGGCGCTCGCTATCCAAATGCTTTTGCGCCAGCCCAAACGGTCGATGAAACTGCCCTCAAGCAAACGGCCAAAACCGTTGCAAACGGAGATCACGCCGGGAACAAGCGTTGAAAGAGCCGCGGCTGCGCCGACCTCAACAGCCATTGGCGCGGCATTGCCGATTATTGCCATCCCTCCCGCGGAAAAAAGCAGCATCCAGCCGAAAATAAAATAAAAAGAGGGTTTTTTGAGCATATCGCGAGCCGACAGAGAGCGGGCTCCGGCTATATCGCTTGAAGCAGCGGCTGCGGAGCTTTCGGGAACGCGCAGGAAAAAGGCGCATAAAAAGAGAATGAGCGCAAATGCGACGGCGAGAAGATAAAAGGTGGGCTTCCAGCCTAATGCATTCATAAGAGAAGTACACACGGCGCTTAAGACAAGAGCGCCGCAGCCGTAGGCAAGCAGCAGGCAACCGTTGCAAAAGCCGGGCTTATCGGGAAAATACTTGATAACGCAGCCAAGCACCGCGTTATAGCCGAGCCCCACGCCAAGGCCGCAGAAGCAGCCATAGCCTATGAAAAATGCGGGGAGCGTAGCAAAAAAGGCCGCGCAGGAAAAGCCGAGCAACATGCAAAGCGCGGAAAGCCGCAGCACCGTTGCCGCGCCCTTGCGCTTGGCGATAATACCGCCGGGTATGCCGCCAAGGCAGAAGAAGCACAGGGAAATGGTGAAGACCGTGCCCGTTTCGCTTCGCTGCCAGCCGAAAGCCGCCTCCAAAGGAGCAACGAATACCGACCATGCGTAGATAACTCCCAAAAGGAGCAAAACAAGTATGCCGATGCATAACACAAAATAACGATTCTTTTTCATATCCGTATTTTAACCTTTTTTCGCGGGCAATGGAAGCGAAACAGAACGAAGGACGCCGGAGTAAAAAGGAACAAGGAATTTTCAGGCACAACATAAAAATAGCAGAGAAACAGGCGCTTGACGGGTTTTGCGCAAGAGGTGAAGAATGGCGCGGATTGACCGTTTCGACAAATGATGTTAAAATTTATTATATATAAGCGGATATGATCCCGCATATGAGCATTCGCGGCGGCATATCAAAGCACATGATCTGTTCAATTTCGAGCTGAGCATTTCTTTTTATTTTTAAACGCTTAGGGTTTTGTGAATGAAACTGGAGGTGAGCGCGCGTGGATATCGGTTCTTTAGGCGCTGGCTTAGGACAAATGACGTGGTTTTCCGTGCTGATGAGATTATCGTTGGCGACCTTCTTCGGCTGCACCCTTGGCATTGAGCGCACGCGCAAGGGGCGCGCAGCGGGAATGCGCACCTATGGCCTCGTTTCGGCGGGAGCGGCGCTGGTGATAATGACCAGTCAGTATATCAACATCGTTTCGCCGGTGACTACCGATCCTACCCGCATGGCGGCGCAGGTCATAAGCGGGATAGGCTTTTTAGGCGCGGGCACGATCCTTCTTACAGCGCGGCATAAGGTGACGGGACTGACTACTGCCGCCGGACTTTGGATATCGGCCTGCATCGGCCTTGCTATGGGAGTAGGCTTTTATATAGGCGCTGTCACGGTCTATGCTGTCAGCTTTATTCTTATCGCGCTCTTTGATAACTATCGCGAGCATATCGGCAAAAGAGTAGAAAAGCTGCAGCTTTTTCTGATGATGGAAAACAAAGAGGCTGTTCCTGCCTTTATTGCCGCAATGCGCGAAGCGCATTATGAGGTTTCAGATCTCATGCGCGCGGAGGCCGACATAGCGGGCGCTGTCAACCTAACATGCTCCATTGGCCGCGAGGACAATAAAAGCTTTGAGCGCAAAGAGCTTATAGACGCCATATATTCTTTGAAGGGCGTGAGCTATGTTGAAGATATCTACTAGGCTGCTTTAGAAACATATCATGGCATAAATAATGCCCGTCCGCGATCAGCGGACGGGCATTTGTCTTAAAAACGATTATTATTCATATACCTTGGGGTCTAATATCCCTATATATGGAAGGTTGCGGTAATAATCAGAATAGTCCAGTCCGTAGCCCACGACAGTAATCAACGCGCATGTCGCACTGGCGGCGCTCGTATTTATCAAGCAGGCACACGGTGGTGATAGAGGAAGGCTTGCGTGCGCTGAAAAGCTCAGTGAGATATTGCAGGGTAAGGCCGGAATCGATTATGTCCTCAACAAGTATCAAGGGTCTGTCCGTGATGTTTTTGCCAAGATCCTTGATTATGCGCACTACGCCGCTGGACTGCGAGCCTTCGCCATAGCTTGAAACAGCGATAAAATCCATGAAAATATTGCACTTCATCTGTCTGCACAGATCTACATAAAAGAAGGAAGCTCCTTTGAGTATGCAAACTACGATGGGGTTTTTATCGGTAAAGCGCATGGTAAGCTCCAGACCGATCTCATTGACACGGGAGCGTATCTGCTCTTCGCTGAAGAGCACGCGCTGGATATCGGTTTCTTCGTTAGTGATAATCATGCAATACCGCCTTTCTATAGCCAAGTGACCAAACAACAGAAAAAATTATATCAGAAAACGCCGTTTCGCACAAGGCGGAGCGTGAAATGCGGACTTTTTCTGTGGATGAATCCTTTTTCACATGCTAAAATAATTATGTTTGATATGCTTTTTATAAGCTCTTGTGGAGGAAGGCATTGAAGGTATTAGACATAGATATGGATTTTTTCCTGGCGGACTGCTGTCCGCTGGCTCCCCCGGGCGAAAGGCCGCACGCTGCGGGGCATGAGCCGTGGAGCGAAAGCGAGGTATACGCTTTTCTTGAAGATAACTGCGGCTTAAAGACGGAAAGCCCTTTGCGCGGGAGCTTATTTGAAACGCATGACGAGGCTCTTGTATATTGGCTTTCGCTGATGGAGCGGGGCGAGCTTGATTCTCCCTTTGAGCTGGTGCATATCGATGCGCACAGCGATCTTGGCATAGGCCAGCCCGGAACGGGATTTGTGTTGAACAAGGTGATATCGCTTGCGCCCGCAAAACGAAGGGACGCACGCAGATATTATGAATGCGAGCAGCTTGACGAGGCGAATTATCTGCTTTTCGCACTCGCCTTTCGCATGATAAGCTCGTTGACGCTTGTGCGAAATCCCCGCTCGCGCTTTGATATTCCACCGGAAATAGCTATTGTGGATGAAGAAAACGAATATTCGGGAATACATCTCCGCTCAGCGCTGAGCGCCCTTTTTGAAGCGGTTAACGGCGCGGAGCCCGTAGTTCCGTTTAAGGTATACGACGATCACAGGCAGTTTAAGGACGCGGGCTTTGATTTTGTCTCAATGGCGAGATCTCCGCGCTACGCGCCAGCCGAGGCCGATTTTATCATGGATATCATGCAAAGATATATATTGCGCTGAAACAGAGGGAGAGGCGCTTTGCGGGCTTTGACTTTATCGCCTCGCTGTGATATAAAATGTAATAGCTTTCAGCGTTTCTGTGAACAAACGCCGAAAGCTGTTTTATTATTGGGGGATAAGCGCAATGCAAAAGAAGGTTTTTTATACGGAGATAGCGTATCTGCTGGGCATTATCACGCTTGCTATTGGCACGGCGCTTATGGAGGCGGCGGACTTTGGCGTATCGATGGTGGTGGCTCCCGCATATCTGATATATTTGAAGCTCTCGCAGATATTTCCGTTTTTCAGCTTTGGAATGGCGGAGTATATCCTGCAGGCCGTGCTTCTCGTTTGCATGATGATAATACTGAAAAAATTCAAAGCGGCATACCTTTTTTCTTTTGTTACGGCGCTTCTTTACGGAGCCGCGCTTGACGGGGCGATGCTGCTCGTTGCGCTTATACCTGCGGGCGGGATGGCGCTTCGTCTGGCTTTTTATGTGGCGGGTCTTCTTTTTTGCTCCGTTGGCGTTTCGCTCTTTTTTCACACCTATATCCCTCCCGAGGTATATGAGCTTTTCGTCAAGGAACTTTCCGCCAAGTATAAGGTGGATATACATAAATTCAAGACCGGCTACGACTGTGCGAGCTGCATCGTTGGACTTATACTTTCGTTTTCGTTTTTCGGCTTGTGGCATTTTGAGGGCATAAAGCTCGGCACGGTGATCTGCGCGCTGATAAACGGGGGACTTATAGGCAGGTTTTCCGCGTTTTTCGAAAGGCACTGGGAGTTTAAGGACGCGCTCAAAAGGCGCGGCATAAAAGAGCCTATATGATTTTAAGCTTGCAAAAAGGACGCCGCGCAGAGAGCATGGCGTCCTTTTGACATATCCGCTTGAAGCTTCACTTTTAGTGGATCAGTTTTCCTTGATATAGGGAACGCCCAGCTTGGCGGGAACGCGGAAGTTGCTTCTGAATACCGTTAGCACTATCGTTAGGATATAGGGCAGCGCTATTATCAGCTCGTTGGGGAATATGCTGTTGCCGCTCACCGAACGAATAAAGATGGATACGGCGTCGGCAAAGCCGAAGGCGAGAGTTCCCCAAAGCGCGCCTTTGGGGCTCCAGTTACCAAGGAAGCAGATGGCGAAGGCGATCCAGCCGCGCCCGCCGATGATCCCCGTGGTGAACATGCCAAGATATCCCACGGTATAAAACGAACCTGCAAGCCCGCCGACGGCTCCCGCGATAAGAACGGTGAAAAAGCGCACGCTGTTTACGTTGATGCCCGCTACGTCGACGGCTTCGGGATTTTCGCCGGTAGAGCGAAGCGTTAGGCCGAGAGAGGTCTTATAAAGCACAAATATGGCCGCGGGTATCATTAGATAAGCGAAATAGGTCAATATGTTTTGATGAAAGAATACCTCGCCTATAAGCGGTATTTTTGAAAGCAACGGTATCGCTATCTTGGGCAGGGTCTCTATCTGCAAGGGCGAGGTGGGTACGCCAAAGAGCACGCGCTGGAAAAAAGCGCATATGCCTACGGCGAGAATATTTAGCGCCGTGCCTGTCACCACCTGCTGCTGCCTGAGATATACGGTTATAAAGCCGTAAAGCAGCGCCATCGCCATGCCGCAAAGCGCGGCAACGAGCAGGCCGATGGCAAGGCTTCCGCTAAGATATGTTCCAACGAAGCCGCCCCATGCGCCAATGAGGAATATTCCCTCTATAGCGCAGATCATCATGCCGGTGCGCTCGGCATATACCTCGGCCATCGCGCCAAGCAGCAGAGGCGTGCTCATCATAATTGCCCGGGTCAAGAGGTTTACCATAGGTCATGCACCAGCCTTTCTCATGTTTTGCTTTTCTCTGCGGTTGTTCGCGCTGCGACGCACAGCGTATGAGATAATGACGCAGATCATCACGATGCCCTCGATAAGCTCAATGATGCTGGCTGGGATGCTCAAGCCCGGCAGGCGTCCCATGGTCGTCCCCATCACGTTCAAAAAGCCGAAGAGTATCGAAGCGAAAATGCAGCCTATCGGGTTTCCGTTGGCGAGTATCGCAATACCTATGCCAAAGGAGCCTATAGAAGCGTTGAAGTCGCGCAGAAGCATATGCTGCACGCCGTTTATCTCAGTCAGTCCCGCCATGCCCGCAAGCCCGCCGGAGATCAGGAAGGCGATCACGAATATCCTTCCCGAGCGTATGCCGCCAAGCTCCGCGGCGTCGTGGTTGAAGCCTACGGCGCGAATGCGAAAGCCCAGCGCCGTTTTGTTGAGCAATAAATAGATAAGCACGGCGGTGATGACGGCCAGAAGAAAGCCGAGATGCACCCTCGTCCCGGGAATTATATTGGGAAGATAAGCGCTTTTTGCTATGGCGTCGGTTTGCAGATATTCGGCCTTTGTTTCCTGCAAAACGGTGCGGAGCAAATAATCCATAAATGCGCTCACTACATATGTGGACATCATGCTCACCAGGAATTCGTTCGCCTTGAACTTGGCCTTGGCAAGGCCGATCAAGCCGCCTACGGCAGCGCCGGCCGCGAATGAGCCAATAAGCACGATGAGTATCAGCAGCGGAGTTGGCAGTATATCTCCAAGCCAAAGCGAAAGCGACACGGCCACTATAGCGCCCATTGAGAACTGCCCCTGCGCGCCGATGTTGAACAGGTTTGCCTTATAGGTGAAGGCAAAGGCAAGCGAGGTGAATATGAGCGGAGTGGCCTTAACCAGTATCTCGCCAAGGTTATATTGATCCGACACTATTTTTTTGAGCGCAAGCCCGCCGACCTCGATAGGGTCGATATGCATGAACAAAAGCATACTCGCGCTGATTATCAGGCCAATGAGGACAGCGGCGATATTGTAAAGCAGAGTTTCAAGTCTTCCCTTCATTTTGCAACCTCCTCTGATTCCGAAACGCCCGCCATCAAAAGCCCGATCTGCTCGGCTGAAAGCTCACCGTTGCGGTAGATCCCCATAAAGCGCCCGTTGTGCATAACGGCTATACGGTCGCACATCTCAAAGATCTCGGAAAGCTCGGTGGAAATAAGAAGTATCGCTTTTTTATTTTCCTTCTCTTCCATTATGACGTGGTGTATGCGGTCAACAGCGCCCATGTCAAGGCCGCGTGTGGGCTGGTTGAACACGAGCAGCTTCGTGCCGATGTCCACCTCTCTTGCAAGCACGACCTTTTGCTGGTTGCCGCCGGAAAGGCTTCTTGCGAGATCGCTTGGCCCCGTGGCCTTAACGCGGTGTTTTTCTATCATGCTGCGGGTATAATCTTCAAGCTCTTTTTGGCGGATAAATATGCGGTTCAGCCATTTTTTGTCATAGCTGCTCTTTAAAAGCATGTTTTCCGCAAGCGTCATATCCATCACCATTCCATCGCGGTAACGATCCACGGGCACATAGCCTGCTTCTATTCTTTCGCGTATGCCCGTTTCGCCTATGTCCTCGCCGCAGAAGATCAGCCTGCCCGAGCCCGGCTTTTTCAGCCCGCATATCACGTCGCAAAGATCGTCCTGCCCGTTGCCGCTTACGCCCGCCACTCCGAATATCTCGCCCTCATGCACTTCGAATGAAACATGATCCAGAAGCGTCGCGCCGTTTTTCACAATGGGCCCGGCGGTTTCAAGGTTCACGCCGCCGTCCACCTCGATGATGGCCCGGCTCCCACTCTCATCGATCATTTTCTTGATCTCCGCAATCTTGTCAACCGCCTGGGGAATGAGC
>CAYPAH010000017.1:0-20413 GCA_964408655.1 uncultured Oscillospiraceae bacterium
AACGCCAAAGAAGTTGAACAGTTCATAGGAATAGATCCCAATGCTGGGCATTCCCATTCCGCTTGCCATAACGGAAACTCTCTTGCCCTTATATGTTCCCGTGTAGCCTTGAATCCCGCGGACATTGTTCACCAGAACCGCGTTCTCCAGATAAGTTTCCGCGATAAATTTCGCACGAAGTGGATCTCCCGGCATCAATACGGTGGGAGCAAAATCTTCCGGTTTTGCACTGATATGCGGTGTTGCCATAATTTCTATCCTCCGATGTTTTTTTCAAATTATCATTCAGCTTCTGAAAAACCTTCGGGTTTTTCCGTCAGCGACCAATACTGCCTGTATTTCTCGATGTTCTCGTTGTGTTCTTCGTTGGTTATCGCGTAAGCGAGCTCACCAGACCAGCCATACTTCAAAATGAAGAATAAATATCCTTCCTCACGCATCTTTTCATCGGGATAAAGCGCCGCCTCGATAGCGTTGCGTCCGGGATTGGTTATAGGCCCAAGACCCAGCCCCTTATGCACGAGAGTGTTATATGGCGATGCATCCTCCCTCTGCGCCTGCGTCCAGTTGATGGTGTTGAGCTTGAAAATGTATCTTAGCGAAGCGTCCGTCTCCATTGGCATGTCGGCGTCAAGCCGGTTATGCAGCACGGCGGAGACCTTGGAAAAATCGCTTGTCAGCTTCGCTTCTTTTTCTATGAGCGCCGCCATCTTTGTCACCTCGTCCATAGACATGTCCAGTTCCTGCGCTCTGGCAATGTATTCATCGCTGAATATTGCAAGATACTGCATGAGCATTTTGTTTATTATCGTCCTGGCCGAAGCGTCGGTATAAACCTCATAGGTGTCGGGGAAAAGATATCCTTCAAGCGCATATTCGCGCTTATCGCTATTTGCGGCCTGCGCTTCGATAACAGCGTTTATGAAGGAAAAATCCTTAAACTCCTCGCCCGTTCTGCAAAGCGCCAAGAATTCCGTATCATCCTTGAGCAGACCCTGCTCTTTAAGCTTTGCGGCCACGCCCTCAACATCCGTACCCTCGGCGATCGTGAACCTCGCCGTTTGCTTGGGCGGATTGCCTTCGCATATTATATCGACTATCTGCGGAATATCCATGTTTCTCGAAAGTACATAGGTTCCGGCTCTAAGCTTGCTGGCCTTTCCCGTAAAATCGACATATACCTTGAAAACGGCTTTGCTCTTTATAAGCCCCGGCGCGATAAGCTCTCCGTCTTCATCTATCCCGCCGGCTTCATAAAGGAGCTTTCCTATCGCCGAAGCGCCGCTTCCGCTGTTTACGGTTATAGTGACAGGACGTGCGTCGCCGCTGTCAACGGGAAAAAGGAATTTATCGAGTATCTTTCCCGCCGTTTTATCGATTATCAGGGCGCATATGCAAATGCTCGCCGCCACGATCAATATTGGACGCAGAACGCGCCAAAGCTTGCGCCACGCTTCCTTGCGGCGGCGCTTTTTTGCACGCTCTTCTCTGTCCATCGGCCTTTTTTCCAAGACTCAGCCCTCCAATGCGCCAAGATCTACGTCTATCGCCTCGCCAAGGATCTTATATACGTCGCCAAGCATTTTGCTCAGCCGATATTCGGCGATCAGGTATGCGCCGGCATTAGCGTCCATTTGCAGCAGTTCTCCGAGCTTTTGAAGTTGCTGCATACCCTCTTCGTTTTTATTTCCCGACATGAGCGCCGCCTGCGCCTGAAGCTGCAACTGGTGATATTGCTTCAGCAAGCCCTTTGTTGTCTCGTTCTGAAACGCCGCCTCTTTAGCCGCCTTGAACTGGCTGTATTCTTCGCTCTCCTTCAAGGCTTTTGCAAGCTCTCTGGCGCCGTCGTGGATATTTTTCATTCCTTGTTCACCTCTATATCGATAGTGATGGGCAATATCATCGGCCTTCGTCCCGTCTCTTTATACAGGTAATTGCGAAGAGAACCGCGTATGTTGTTCTTTATCGATGACCATTCCGATTTATGCGCCTTTTCAAACTGCGCCGCCATCTCGGCCGCGATCTTCTTCGCGCCCTTTATCAGCTCCTCTGAATCCTTAACATAAACAAAGCCGCGCGAGAGCACCTCCGGCGCGCTCATCAAAGCGCCGGTCTTTTTGTTTATCACCATTACCACGGTGAACAGGCCGTCCTCTGAAAGAAGCTTTCTATCTTTAAGCACAACGCTGCCGATATCGCCCACGCCGCTGCCGTCTATCATAACGGCGCCCACGGGCACAGCTTCGCCTATGCGCCCGGAATCCCGCGTAAGTTCGACCACGTCTCCCGTGTCCGCAACGAAAATATTTCCCCGCGGTATGCCCATCTCCCGGGCAAGATCCGCATGGTAATGAAGATGGCGGTATTCTCCGTGAACGGGTATGAAGAACTTTGGCTTGGTAAGCGTAAACATAAGCTTAAGCTCGTCCTTTTGCGCATGTCCCGACACATGAACATCGGCCATGCGGTTATATACCACCCTCGCCCCGTTGCGGCAAAGATTGTTGATAACGCGCGATACTCCCACCTCGTTGCCGGGTATTGCGGAGGCGGATATTATAACGGTGTCTCCCTCGCCGACTATGAGCCTGTGCGAAGCGTTAGCCATGCGGGTAAGTCCGCTCATGGGCTCGCCTTGAGTTCCCGTTGTGATAACGCAAATCTTTTCCGGCGGCATCTTTCCCGCCTTGTCAAGCTCAACAAGCTTTTCCTTTGGAATGTTAAGATAGCTGAGCTTGGTCGCGATCTCGGAAATGGTTATCATGCTTCGCCCCTGCATACATATGCTGCGGCCATGAGCGATAGCCACATCCGCGATCTGCTGGATTCGATAGATATTGCTCGCAAAAGTCGCAACGATCACGCGGCCTTCCGCGATGTCAAAGTAATGCTCAAAGGTCTTGCCGATCTCTTTTTCCGACTGGGTGTGACCGGGCACCTCGACATTCGTGCTGTCAGACATAAGCGCCAGCACGCCCTTTGTGCCATAATACGCAAAGCGCTTGATATCTATCGGCTCGCCGTCAATGGGCGTATAATCCACCTTGAAGTCTCCCGTGTGTATCACTGTCCCTACAGGAGTGTTGATCGCCAACGCCACAGCTCCCGCTATGGAATGGCTGGTCTTGATGAACTCCACGCGGAAGCAGCCCAGATTCACCACATCTCCCGGCTGTACCACCTTTAGATTTCCCACCGGCATATGCTCTTCTTCAAGCTTGTGTGACACAAGCGCCATGGTGAGCGCCGTTCCATAAACGGGTACGTCGAATTTTTTCAGCGCATATGGCAGCGCTCCGATATGATCCTCATGTCCGTGCGTGATGCAGAAACCGCGCAGCTTGGAAGCGTTTTGCTCCACATACTCCATATCGGGTATCACCAGATCTATGCCCGGCATGTCCTCATCCGGAAAGCATAATCCGCAATCCACGATCATCATATCCTTGCCATATTCGAAGACGGTCATGTTTTTTCCAATTTCCCCCATGCCGCCCAAGGGTATGATCTTTAGTTTGTTCTTCGCCAAAGTTGTTCTCTCTTTCTTCTTCGTATAATATTAACGGTATACGACATAAATAAGCCGCTCCGTTTTATGTCTTTTCTTATCGGATCGCTCATGCCAATAAAAACACAGGTTAATTATACATTAAGCGCTATATAATAACAAGAATCTGAAATTGTAAAAAAACATCGGCATTTCCCTTATTGGCTTGTCCGCCGGAGGCTTTTGCGTTATACTGTAGACTGTTATAAAAGGAGCGGAAATATGCGTAATACACCGGAAAACAGACAAGAAAGAAATATTCGCGCTCAGCGCAGCGCCTCATCCGCGCGCACAAGCAATGGAGCGCAAACGGCCAAACGCCGCCGCAAAGCCCCTGTGATGCGCCGCATTCTTATACTCGGCTCTATCAGCGCGCTTAGCCTCGTTCTGTTTTTTGTGCTGCTTTTTGTTAAAAACCGTTATGTCAACAAGCCCGATGTTGAAGCTCTGAACACAGTTATCGACAACGGCAAGTTTTTTGAGGGAATAAAAGTAAACGATGTTGATATCGGCGGACTCAGCTATGAGGAAGCCCGCGCCAAGCTTCTCCCCTCCGTAACTCAGGATATTCAGTCAATAAACCTGCATGTCGTTCACGGAACCACGTTATGGCTTCTCAATGCCGCCGACATTGGCGCACGCTCTACGCTTGACGAGGTTTTGCGCGAAGCAATGCTGCTTGGCAGAAGCGACACCAAGGCTGATAATGAGGCTGTTCTTGCCGAGCTTTCCTCCTCCGGACGCTCTTTTACCGTAGGCTTTGAGTGCACGGACTCCGTTTTAAAGGAAAAGGCGGCGGAGATAGCCTCGCACATGGGTGCGCAGCCCGTTGAGCCTTATGCCGAGGCCGACTCATGGTCCACCACTCCCACTTTTATTTATCACGAGGGTACGGACGGGCATGTGCTCGACGAAGAAGCGTTTTGCCAAAGCGTCAAGCTGTGCCTTGCTTCCGGCGATTACAGCGCCACGCTCACTCCGGAGCTTGTCACGATAAAACCCAGCCATGACATTGAGTGGATAAAGGCAAACACTCAGCTTCGCGCCCAGTGGCAGACCGACTTCGGCTCAAGCAGCAGCCTTCGCAACGCCAACCGCGTCGGCAATATTCAAAAGGCGACCACTCTGCTAAACGGCGCCTGCATAGCCGTAGGCGAGGAATTCAATTTTAACGCCTTCATCGGCCCCAGAACCGAAGCAGGCGGCTGGCCACTTGCCCCGGGAATCGTAAACGGCAACTCATATGAAATGCAGGCGGGCGGCGGAATATGTCAGGTCTCCACCACGCTTTACAACGCCCTTTTGTGCGCGGGTAAAGAAATAGAAATAACCGAGCGCTATCACCACTCATGGCCTTCAAGCTATGCTGATTACGGCCTCGATTCCACCGTGACAGGCAGCGCCGAGAGCGGCAAAAGCCTGAATTTTATCAACAACACCCAAGCTCCGCTTTTCATTTTCGCCGTGTGCGATCAGGAAAACAAGCTTATGAACATCTATATCTACGGCGAACCGCTTGAAGCCGGCGTCAGCTATAAGACACGCGGCGAAATAATAGAAACGATCGAGCCGGGCGAGCCAGTGGTGACGGAAAACCCAAGCTGGCCCACGGGCTATGAAGAGACGACGATAAAAGGACGCAAGGGATACAAGGCCGAAGCATACCGCGACAAATATCTCAACGGAGAATTTGTTGAAGGCGAATATCTTTATACCGACTCATACCGCGCAGTCACCTCTGAGATAACGCGAGGAACAGGCGACCCCTCGCTGCCAAAGCCGGCCACCGCCGAGTCTTAAAGATCAGCTTAGATCAAGAAAGTGTGGAGCAAATGCAGATCAACGAATCCATCGAAAACTATCTTGAGCGTATTCTCATGCTGCAGCAAAAGACAGGCTCTTGCCGCTCGATAGACATCGCTACGGAGTTGCAGGTAACAAAGCCCAGCGTCAGCCACGCCACAAAGCTTCTGCGCGAAAACGGATATATCACCATGGATGCGGATAATTGCATCAGCCTTACTCCCGCAGGCTTGGAAATAGCGGAGCGCATGTATGAAAGGCACCGTATGCTTGCAAAATTTTTGATGCGCCTTGGCGTAAGCGAAAAGACCGCCTTTGCGGACGCATGTAAAATAGAACACGACATAAGCACCGAAAGCTTTAACGCGATATGCTCTCATGCCAGGCAGATGAGCTGAGCGCTTTGGCAGGCCGAATCTATAAATAGCGCGAACCATAAATATCATCACCACAATAATAACTGGACAAAGCATTGGAATCATGATATAAATATGTCTGGGTGTTAGATGTTTCTAACTCCATTATACAGGAGGCTGTTATGACGCTTGATGAATTAAATATCGGACAAAGCGCGACCATCAAATCTGTCGGCGGAGAGGGGCCTTTACGCCTGCGGCTGCTCGATATGGGCTTGATCCCGCGAACGAAGGTGACAATGCAAAAGGTAGCCCCGCTTGGAGATCCCATAGAGATAAGCGTAAGGGGCTATGAGCTGACCTTGCGTAAGGCCGACGCCGGATATATAAGCTTAAATACGGAAGGGGACGATGAAGCATGATATTTGCGCTTGCCGGAAATCAGAATTGCGGAAAGACCACTCTATTCAACGCGCTTACAGGATCAAACCAGCATGTAGGCAATTTCCCCGGTGTGACAGTCGATCAAAAATCGGGCGAGATGCGCGGCGCGAAGGATTGCTCTGTAGTCGATCTTCCCGGCATATATTCGATTCGCCCCTATACTCAAGAGGAGATAGTTTCGCGCGATTTTATCATCAACGGAAAACCCGACGGAATAATCAACATAGTCGACGCGACGAATATTGAAAGAAATCTTTATTTGACCCTGCAGCTTCTTGAGCTGCATCTGCCGATGGTCGTGGCTCTTAACATGATGGATGAGGTAAGATCAAACGGCGGCGCAATAGACACAAAGCTTATGAGTGAGCAGCTCGGCGTGCCGGTCGTGCCGATATGCGCTTCAAAAAACGAGGGCGTATCTGAGCTTGTGAATCAAATAGTAAACGTGGCAAAAAAGCGCATTGTTCCAAAGGTGCTCGATTTTTGTCCGGACGGTCCCGTACATCGCTGCATACATTCGGTAGCCCACGTCATAGAGGATCACGCCCGCAATATCGGCGTTTCCCGCAGGTTTTGCGCAACAAAGCTGATAGAGGGCGATATGTCCTTTGCCGAAAGAATGGAGCTTGACGAAAACGAGCGCGAGCTTATCGAGCACAGCGTAGTTGAAATGGAACATGAAACGGGCTTTGACCGCAACGAGGCGCTCGCCGATATGCGTTACGGCTTTATAGAAGGCGTTGTGGCGGCCTCTGTCGTAAAATGCCACGAAAGCCGAGAGCATAAGCGCAGCATGGCTATAGACAGAATACTCACAGGCAAGCACACGGCTCTGCCGGTGTTTTTCGGCGTTATGTTCCTTGTGTTTTATCTTACCTTCAATGTTATTGGCAGCGCCTTTTCGGCTCTTCTTTCCGGCGGCATAGATATACTCACCGCTATAGTCGATAAAGGCTTAAGCGCCTATGGAATAAATCCTGTGGTACACAGCCTTGTGATAGACGGCATATTCGCCGGAGTTGGCAGCGTGCTGAGCTTTCTTCCTATCATCGTCACGCTCTTCTTTTTTCTTTCCGTTTTAGAGGACACCGGATATATGGCGAGAGTGGCCTTTGTTATGGATAAGCTGCTTCGCAAGATAGGGCTCTCCGGCAGAAGTTTTGTGCCAATGCTCATCGGCTTTGGCTGTTCCGTTCCGGCCATCATGGCAACGCGCACCCTGGCCTCAGATCGCGACCGCAAAATGACCATACTGCTCACACCATATATGAGCTGTTCCGCAAAAATTCCTATCTATGCGGTGTTTTGCGCGGCATTCTTCGCGAAATATCAAGCGCTTGTTATGATAGGGCTATACGCCGCGGGCATACTGCTCGCCATTTTGAGTTCCCTTATCCTTAAAGGCACCGTATTTAAGGGCGAGCCCGTTCCCTTCGTTATGGAACTGCCGAATTACCGTTTGCCCTCAGTCAAGAGCGTGCTGCTTTTGCTTTGGGAAAAAGCGAAGGATTTTCTGCAAAGAGCTTTCACCATTATATTTGTGGCGACCATC
Organism: uncultured Oscillospiraceae bacterium; assembly: GCA_964408655.1. GTDB lineage: Bacteria > Bacillota > Clostridia > Christensenellales > CAG-138 > JAQVRG01. The sequence continues at coordinate 7,703 of CAYPAH010000017.1, forward strand.
ATCATTTGGTTTTTGCAAACCTTTGACACGCGGCTGAACGTCGTAGCCGACAGCTCCGCAAGTCTTCTTGCAATGATCGGCCGCTTTATCGCCCCCGTTTTCAAGCCGCTTGGCTTTGGAGACTGGCGCATCGCCACCTCGCTTATTTCCGGCTTTACGGCTAAGGAAGCCGTCGTCAGCACTCTTTCGGTCTTGCTTGGCACAGGCACGGCTGAGCTTGGTCCGGTTCTTGCGGGTCTCTTTACTCCGCTTTCCGCGATAAGCTTTCTGCTTTTCACCCTGCTCTATACTCCTTGCGTCGCGGCGGTGGCCACAATTAAAAAGGAACTGAAATCCGGCATCGCCACCTTCGGCGTGGTTATGCTGCAATGCTCGGTGGCATGGCTTGTCGCCTGCGGAGTATATCAGCTTGGCAGCCTTTTTCAGCTTCGCCCGCTGGATTGGCTAATTGTCGCAATTATCGCGGTAGCCGTCCTGTTTGCTCTCGGCTCTATGCGGCGAAATCATAACGGCGGCTGCGGGAGCTGCCCCTCATTCAAGACCTGTAGCTGCGCTCAACGAAATAGCTGCGACAAAAAAGCTCATTCGCATTCCAAAGAAGCTTAACCCGCTTCCAGATACCGTATAATCATATCGCTCTCTTATTTTAGCCGTCCGGCATATGCCGGACGGCTAAAAATGAACATTTTTATAACAAATCTCCACATTGTCGACACATTTCGCCTTTTATGTTAAAGTACCCATAAATAAACGATTTTGTATATTTATGTAAACCAGTTACCGTTGCTGATAGTTCCAGCCATTTGCAGCTAAGGAGATTTTTCCAATGAACTATACGTTTCAGTCAAAACGAAGCATAGGCCGCTTCCATACTCCCGGGCGTATATTGCTATGCGCGGCTATCGCGGCTTTGATCCTGCTCGTTTTTGCCTCAAGCGCCTTCGCTGACACGTCTCTGAACGCATATGTTAATAATATTGCATTATATTCCCTTGACAAACCTAATACCCCCCTTAGTTCCGGCGACAAGGTGTCTTTGTCGGACGGCTTGCAGCTATATTATTATCTGAGGGATATCATTATTGACGATGCATCTACTATGCATTTTGATGGCGACCTGACTCCAATAAACACCGCAAGCGACGGATATTTGCTGACGCTTCCGGATTATTTGAATATTTCCTCCGGCTCCAGCATGAGCGTTTTTCCATTCGACATAAAGATCAATAACGACACCATCACCTTAGGCAGCATCTCCAAGATAGATGATAAGACCATCAAGCTCGATTTTGCGGACGATCTGGCCGCAAATGTTTTGGCGTCGGGCAACGGTAAAGTAGGAAATATCTTCTTTGACATTGTTATAATGCTCGACCCCGCCGAGGTAGGCAAGCGCAACGACGTTAGCATCCCCCTTAACGGCACAGACTCTTTAGATCTGGATATAGCCGAAAATGATCCCGAAAATGCCAAGCTGAGTTCAAAGACCGGCTCGTTTGACCCAAGCGGAAACTGCTTTGATTGGGTAGTTGAAATAGAACCCGAGATCCCCGTTTGTTCAAGCGACGGAATACCCGTTTACTCAAGTGGATATATGTTTAAGGACACTCTTGGCAATCAGCACAAATTCAAGGCCGGTTCATTTGAAATAAAATATGACAGCAGCGGTTATGTTCCCGCAACGCCAAATTATGATGAAACATCTAATGTAATAAGCTATGATCTGGCCGGAGTATTGAGCGAAACGGCTTATATCCGCTATAAGACCGTAGCCACAGACGGCTTATATTATGACTCGGACGGCCATCAGATGATAGTTCCCACAGCCACTCCGGTAAAGGTGAAAAACCACGCCGAGCTATATGCGCCCGGAGAAACGGCAACTCCCATAAATTTCAAAGACGGTACGGCAGATTTTTCCATAAATCAATGGCTTATCAAAAGCGCCAAAGAGATCGATATGCTCAATAAAACCATGACGTGGGAGCTTATCATAGACACGAACGGACGCGGTTTTTCCAGTATCGACGTTTATGATAGGATAGACAGCAGGCTTAGCATCGTTCCCGGCTCTCTCAAGGTAAATAACGAGAATAAATCTTATGAAAGCGGCTTTAACGGCCACGGTACGGGAAGCTCCGGAAATCTGTTATACACGATATCCCCTGTTGCCGCGAACATTTATACCATAACATATAAGACAAGCTTTACGGATCTATCCTTGACCGATAATGTCAACAAAAGCATGAGCAACGACGCATGGCTCACCTTTGAGTGGCTTTCCGGACACGGCCCGGGACCCGGAACGACCTTTTCCATACCCACGATAAAAAAGCCCACCTCGCTCAACGCCTCCATAGTGGCTAAATGGGGCAGATACGACCCCGCAACAAAGCTTATCAAATGGACGGTGAGAGTGAACGCGAACCGGCTCGACCTGCAAAGCGCGGTCATAAAGGATAACATCGACCCGACGAACCAAAGCGGCGTGGTTTCCGATGGTATTGTTTCGCACAATCCCAGCGCTGTGTGCACAGTGTCAAGCGATGGAGCGGTAAGCTACAGCATCAGCATGGTGAAAGATACTTCCGCAAGCGATCCCGATCATACCTATATCGTAACATTAAAAAAGAACGGGACCGGCGTCGACAACGCGCTTGGCACCGATACGGTTGAATACAGCTATTACACCATGGCCACCGACCCCGCTTTTTATGCCAATAATGCAGAAACGACCTTCAGTAATACCGTTACTCTCGACAACGGTGTGATCGCTGCTTCCGGCGGCACGCAAACACTCAATTCGCTTACAGCCACGGCAAACGTCAAGGGCGTTAGCAAGGTGCTGAAAAAAAGCGGCGGTAACTTATAATTACCGCACAAATGAGGTCACATGGAAAATAACCGTAAATGAAAACGCCATGCGGCTTGATAACGTAGTGGTAGAAGATTTGCTGCCTAGCTATCTGAGTGTGATAGAGAGCAGTATATCAACAAGCCCTACTACGCCTTATACGTATGAGAGCGCAAATCACAGCTTTTCCCTTGGCAGCATCTCAAAGAAAGTTGAGATCAGCTTCCGCACCAGGCTCGACGTAAACTCCCAGGCTCTGCCCGACGGTTTTCGCGTTGGCAGCAGCAATACGGCTGCCGGGCATGAAAAGCTCAAGCTCACAAACACCGCAAAACTGACGACCGATCAATATACCGCCCCCGTGCAATCGGACGGCAGCATCAGCTTGAACAACGAACTGCTCAAAAAAGAGGCGGTCAAGGATCAGCCCAACGGTAAAATAGTTTATAAAGTAAAGATAAATCAAAACGGAGCGGATCTAAGTCAGGTATACGGCGGAAGCATAACGCTTACGGACAATCTTCCCGCAAGTCTTTTCGTTGATCTCGACGATGTTAAGCTGTATAGCGCGACCATAAACGCTACAACCGGCGCATTTATACAAGGAACAGCAGAGATAGCCGGTATGCAAAAGGAGATCGTACATCCAAATCTGCTAAAGGTCACGCTTCCCGACGCTGCAAAGGACAAGCCCTGCATACTTGCTTATACGGCCTATGTCAAGGCCGCTCCGGGAGCCACTCTTTCAATAAGCAACGGCATTGGCTTTGGCGAAAACGGCGAGCAGGGCAAGGATGATAACACCGTCAGCTTCACAGCCGGCAACGGCGGCAGCGCGACGCTTTTCCCCAACAGATGGGCGCTGACAATTCGCAAAACAGACTCCACCGATTCCACAAGGCCGCTTCCCGGCGCGGTATACGGACTTTATGATCCGGCTTCCGGTGCGCTCTTCCAGACGGCGACCACGGCTATAGACTTGGATGGACACGCCTCGGCGACCTTCGTAGGCTTAAAAAAAGACGTAGACTACATACTCCGAGAGATAAGCGCGCCCAGCAGCTATTCCCTTGCCGCAGATCAAACTGTAAACGCGCCTTCCGCATTAGGCATGGTGACTTTGGATGTTCAGGATTCCCCTGTGCCGCCTACGCCCGTCGATCCACCTACGCCAGTCGATCCTCCCACGCCCGTCAATCCGCCTATAACTCCAAGCTCAGGTTCCTGTTGCGGCGATATCCCGTATTTCCCCGAACCTTTGATAAAAAAGGTTCCTGTTAAGCCGGTTCCCGAGCCTCCGGCAACAGGCGGCTCACCCGCTTTTTATCTTCCTCTCTATCTATCCGTGGCAATGCTTGCGGTGATGGCGCTCATTAAAAAAAGAAAAGCTTAATTAAATAAACACAAAGCTCCGCTTCACAGGCAAATGCGAAGCGGAGCTTTTTATTATGTTAAAGCAGGAAAGCTTTATATTTTCTTGATCGGATGGCGTATCACAGTCTTCCATCTGGCGGGTTCTACCTTGCGAGCGTCGGATAAGTATATCTCATGGTGCAGCCTTGTGTCTGAAAAATCGTTTTCATAGCCCTGCGTCTGCAAATATTCGTTCATTATCTCCACCGTGGCGGGTTCGTCATCAAAAGCGCCTATGTGCATTATCTGCACGCATAAGCCCTCTTTGACCGTAAGAAATTCCGCCAAAGAGCAATCCATCTTCTTTTTGCGGGATGCATCCTCCAAGGCCCAGTCAAAATCGACCTTCGTCACAAAATCGGGAAGACGGATAATCGATATCCAGTTGAATTTTTCCTTTTTGCCATAGTCCATCCCGTCTATGCCCTCCTGCCACCAAAAGCCTTCCAACGGCGGCACGACATATTCAAAAAATCCATCTATCTTGTGTCCGCCCTTATAGCTCATTTTAATGGTATAAGCCAGCGCATATAAAACGTTCAGCGCCCGCTGATATTCGCCGCCTTCATCGTTTGGATCTCCCTTTCCGCGCACGGCAATATAGTTCATTTCCGGCACATCAACGATCTCCGGCTTATTCTTGGGCATATAAAACTCTTTGTATTCCTTTTTGTAATCAAAAGCCATATCCTGTTTTCCCTCTCCTTATATTGCTTTATAGTTTTATCGCTTCGTTTTTCTCCTGCTTTTCATCCGTCATATATAAATACAGAGCGAGCGAAAGCATATCCGCTGCGCCGCCCGGACTGAGATTTTTGCTTATCATCAGCCCGTCAAGTTTTCTCATTTCATCGATGCGCTTTTCCGCAGGCAAGGCGCTTATCCGCTTTGCCTCGTTCTTTACGAAAATAAGCCCCTCCCTGCCGCCACGGTGCAGAAGATTGGTGTCGTCAAGTACGGCCATCGTCTCGCAAAGCGCGAGCACCGCCGCATTATTTAAACCAAAGGAGGAATAGCCGGCTATTGCTCTCGCGCAGGCCTTCGCGTGCGGAAAGCCCGCCGCCGCCTCCCCCCTTGCGCCTAATATGCCGTGTTCCGCATATAAACGTTCTCCGTTTGAAGCCGGAGCCTCTTTTGCCTTTTTAAGCTGCTCCGGCATGTCCGTCGACGCCAAAGCCGCAGCAACGGCGAGCCTATCTCCGCCGCCCATAAGGCAGAGGCCCTGCGCGCAAAGCAGCAGAGCAAAAGAATATAGTGCGCCCTTGTGCGTGTTTATGCCCTTCGTCGCCTTGAGCATTTCTTTTTCCGCCGCCAAGCCCCGTCTTCTAAGCTCATCAATCAACGCCCTGCTTTCTCCGCCGTTTAAGCCAAGAATAAAGGCCTCTGTAAAATAGCTTTTTAACGAGGCGGCGCTTTTAAGCAGCGTAGCAAGGCACATATCCTTATGCGCCCCGTTGTTTTCAGCGTCCACCAGACCCGGCTTGGGGCTCACAAAAGCTTCGCATATAAGGGCGTTGCAGGCAAGCGCGGCATAATATTTTGCGGCAGCCTCAGCGAGAATAAACTGCACTTTTTTATCTATAGCTTCTAGCCCATGCGCTCTGCTTCTTGCGCAGTCCGCGCTTGGAGCGCCGCATAGCAGGCAGGAGCGCTGCGTAGGCCGCGCCAGCTTTTCTCCCGAGACCCGCAGCACATCCATATCGAACAATCTGCCAAGGCTATCGTTTTCTTCTATTTCAAGAGTAAGCTTTTTTAGCTCTTCTGGCGGCAAATCAAAAACGAAAAAGCCTTCCGGACCCGTTGGCAAAGAATCAGCTTCGGCATATATGGCTTTGGCGCGAGAAAGCAAACGGCGCACGCCCTCTTCGAAGGCAAACTGTATAAGCGGACTGTTTTTTACAGTCCCGGGGATATTCATGCTGAAACAAACAAGTGAAGCCCCGTAGCGCTGCAACAGGGCTTTTTGTTTATCCGCCCGCCGCTCACGGCAGCGCAGCATATCAGCTAAGCTGACGCAATATCTGTTCATAGCTTGAAGGCGGCACTATCGTGCGAAGTTTTTCAAATTCTTTTGTTTCAACATAAAGCCGCGCTGTTTTTGCGCTTATCCCGTCCTTTCGGGGAACGGTGATAAGCTCAATGCCATATTCCGGCAAGATCGCCTGCAATCTCTCGTTATAACGCGCGGTAAAGGGGCAAAATGGCTCTGTGCCGACAAAGCGCTTTTCTATTTTCAGCGCCGGAGCAATAAGCTTTGCAAAGAGCAGCACATCAAGATCGGCTTGAATTTCCTCCGCCTTAAGCTCATCCTTTATGAAATAAAGCGGAAAGGTAGCCGCTGATATCATATATTTGCCGGCGGGACAGACATGCGCGTTCGGCACGTTAATCAGCGCTTCTTTTGCCATTGAAAGGCGCATAGCCGCGGAAAAGCGCGAGGTCTCCTCTGAAAGAATAAACACATACAAGAAATCGCAAAGCTCCGAAGCCTTGCGGCAAAGATGAAGATGTCCGTTCGTGAAGGGATCGGCATTCATCACCACAGCGCCAATACTTCCTTTCCCCTCAGGCAGGGAAGAAAGATAAGCTTCAAGTCCGTCCCTGTGATTTTCCATCAATACCGCGCCCGGACTTTCTATTATTCCGTAAAAGCCCAGCGAAGCAAACAGTCTTTCGTTTTCGGGCTTGGTGAAAAGCAGCAGCTCTGTTATTCCCTGTTCCGCCGCGGAGGCAATAAGCAGGCTGAGCATCCTTGCGCACGCGCCCTCTCCCTCAAACGAAGGGTCTACGGCAACATAACGCAAAACTCCTCCGTCGCGCGAGGCCGTCGCCACAGCAGCGTCGCCATCATAGAGCAGCACGGTCTCCTCTGGTATTCTGTCAATGCGCAAGGAACAAAGCTGTAGCAAGCGCCGCATCTCTTTTTCCGCATTGCCTCGAACGGGTCTATATAGCTGAGCCTCCGGCATTTATTCCTTCACCTTGCGAATAACGTCAATGACGGTATTATCTCTGAACATGACCACGCCCACGATCTTGTCATCGTATTGTATGGGTTCAGGTTGGCCGACTATGCGCTCGCAGCGCTTTTGCAGCTCGTGTATGTCATAAATCGGCACTCCCGCCGCTTTAAGCTTTTCCGCAAGCTCCGCGCGGTTCGGATTCACCGCGACGCCCTGATCGGTAACTAAAACATCCACAGTACTCCCCGGCGTTACCACCGTTTGCACATGCTCCACCACCGACGGGATACGGCCGCGCGTCAGCGGAGCCACAACTACCGAAAGCGCGGCTCCCTGCGCGGTGTCGGGGTGTCCCCCGATGGCTCCGCGTATTACGCCGTCGCTGCCGGTAAGCACGTTCACGTTGAAATCAACATCTATTTCAAGAGCGGAGAGCACCACGAAATCAAGCTCGTTTACAGCCGCGCCCTCGTTAAAAAAGCTGGCGTAGTAATTCGCGTCTATCTGCTGGTGAAAACGATTGTTTTTAAGAGAATCCGCCGCAACAAGGTCAAAGGATTGAACGTCGAGTATGCGCCCGATAAGCCCCGCCTCGTGCATTTCAACTATCTGCCCCGTGATGCCGCCAAGAGCAAAACGCGCCTTTATTCCTTTTTGCTCCATCTTATCCCGCAAAAATCTGGCTGTCGCAAGGGCCGCGCCTCCGCTGCCCATCTGCATTGAAAAGCCGTCATAGAAATATCCGCTGTGCTCTATGACCTCGGCGGCCATCTGGGCAATAAGCAGCTCCTTGGGATTTTTCGTGTAGCGCGTAGCGCCGCTCATTATGCCGCCCTCGTCGCCTATGCTGTCCACCTTAACAATGCAATCAACGAACGAAGCGGGTATGGCAAAGGGCGCGTTGGGAAAGGGCATAATACTGTCGGTTATTATCACCTTATGTTTTGCGTGCCTGCAATCCGGCCTTGCATAGCCGAGACTTCCACAGCGCGAAGCGTCGCCTTCGCCCGAGCGTTTATAACCGTTGGCATTTCCGTAAGGATCGCACGAGGAAGCGCCCAGAAAAGCCACATCTATAGGCAGCTCATGCGAACGTACAGCCGCCGCGCGTCCGCCATGCGAACGAAACACCACAGGAAAATCCATAAGTCCCCGCGAGACCGCCTCGGCAAGCTCGCCGCGCATACCGCTGGTCTCTATATGGGTTATCACTCCGTTTTTTATATGGCGGATAAGCGGCGCGTGCACGCTTGAAAGCGAGCTTGCCGCGAGCGTAAGATTTTTAAAGCCCATCTCCGCCAGCTTATCCACCACCATGTTCACCACATGATCGCCGTTTCTGAAATGATGATGGAAGGATATCGTCATTCCGTCCTTTAAACCGCTCAAGCGAATGGCGGTTTCAAGATCGGAGACTATTTTATTGCGGCGCTCCATTTTTTCCGCAAAGGTTTCTGTGCGGTGCTTCGGCCCCGCTTCATGGTATACGCCGTGCATGGCGTTGATCTCTTTTATGTGCGGTATCTTATTCAAATCGACGCTCATCAGCTTATACCTCCTCTATCGATCTGCGTTTGCCGGCTTCGGCAAGCGCAAGCATGTATTCCGCTCTGGCCGCCACGGGTTTATCTATCATTTTCCCCTTCAGGCTCGCAACTCCGCTGCCGCGGGAGTTTGCCTCTTTTATGGCTTCCATTATCGCCTCTGCCTTATCAAGATCCTTCTGAGTAGGCATAAACGCTTTATGCAGCGGCGCTATCTGGCGGGGGTTTATCACGCTCTTGCCGTCAAAGCCCATCTTTTTGATGACGGCGACCTCCGCAAGAAATCCTTCTTCGTTATTTACGTCGCTATATACGGTGTCCAATGCGTCGATACCGGCCGCGCGCGCCGCGTTGAGTATCATGCTGCGCGCAAAATATAGCTCGGTACCATCGCTTCTTGTGGTTCTAAGATCCGTAACGTAATCCTCCGCGCCGAGAGCTATGCCGATAAGACGCTTTGAGCTTTCCGCAATGGAAAGTGCGTTAAGCACGCCTCGCGCACTTTCTATGGCCGCCATCATGCCTGTCTTTCCCACGGGGATTCCCGCTTCGTGCTCTATTCTTTCTATCTCGCGCTCGCAGTCTATCACATCCTGCGCGGTTTCTGTTTTGGGAAGGCGAATCACATGCGGCTGTGCGCGAACTATGGCCTCAAGGTCCTCTATTCCAAGCCCGCTTTGAAGATCGTTTATTCTTACCACCAGCTCTTTTTTGCCGTAATTTATGCTTTTAAGCGCATTATAAACAAGAAATCTGGCGGCGTCTTTTTCATTTATCGATACGGAATCCTCTAAATCGAACATTATGCTGTCCGATCCGTAAATGTATGCGTCGCGAACCATGCCAGGGTTATTGCCCGGCACAAACAACATGCTGCGGCGAAGCTTTTTCAAGCTCATGCTTCCACCTCCCATTGATAGTCTTTCCTGTTTGCGCTTCTGTAGGCGGCGGCGGACACTCTTGCGCGAATGGTGCAATCCAGTGCGCCCTTGTCAACGGCGTTCACCCGTGCGCTTATTACGCCAAGCGAGGCAAGCGTTTCTTCTATCACCCTCTCTATCTGCTTTCCGTATTGCTGCATCACCGAACTTTCAAGACAAAGCTCTATGCCCGGAGTTTCCTTTGGCTCAATGCGTATCATTATGTCGCTTGATTCCATCGTGCCTGCCACGGCTGGGATTAAAATGTCCATCGCTAGCCTCCTTATGCTCTTTTGTTCAGTCCTTCAAGTTAAATGCTTCTTTTAATTCCTCCGTCTCCTGCTCGGAAATATGCACGATATCTCCGATATTCCCCGAATCTATAATAGAATGCGCGGTGGATTCAAGCACCTCCAGCCGGTCAAATGCCTGCAAAAGTGTCTGTCCGGTTACCACTACACAATCGTTGCTGAAAATAAGCGCCGGACGGTTCACGGCGAATTCCTCCGCCGCTTTATCGGGCGCAGAGTAAATTTCATCAAACGGAAGTTTTACTATATCGCGCAGCAGGATATAGCTTTCCGGTATGGTGCGGGGATCGAGATCCGCGTTCGTCACGGCAAAGGCCATGGCGTGCAGCGGATGCGCCAGAAGCACCGCGTTTATATCAGGATTCATCTCATAAATAAGCGAATGCATCCTCACCGCGCGTGAAGGCGTTTTCCCCTGCTCCTTCATGCCCGCCTTTATTCGCACAAGATCCTCCTCCTGCAAATATGCGCGGTCATGCCCGAAGGGAGTTATAAGAAAGCTGCCGTCCGAAAGGCGCACAGAATATGTGCCGTGCGTAGCCGTAAAAAGACGCTGTCTGTAAGATCTGTGTATAAAGGTTATCATATCCCGCCGCGCGGCAAGTTCCTCGGAGCTGTGCGAGTTCGGGATAAAATCGTCCATTTTTAAATGATAGCTCGTTTCTGTTATGCGAAGAGCCTCGCCGGGAAGCGTATTACAGGGACCCAGCTTGTTGGCGATTATTTCAAGATTTGCAGTGTAATCCAAGGTTTCAAACATCATAAACGCCGTAAACATATCCTCTGCGCCTATGCACACGCCATGATTTTCAAGCATCACAATGTTTATATCTTTGTCGAACTCCCGACCGATATTCTCCCCGAGCGTTTCACTGCCCGGCACCGCATACGCGGCCATGGATATTTTTGAGCAGGTCTTGCGAACCGTGGGGATCAAATCCAGGTTTGGAAGCTTTCTTGCTATAGAAAACGCCACAAGAGCAGGCGGATGTGCGTGAAGCACTGCGCGGATATCCTCTCTGCGGCGATAAATTGAAGCATGAAACGGCAGCTCGGACGAAGGCTTATGCGGGCCTATGCAGCTTCCGTCAGGCTTTACGCAAATGATGCTCTCGCGGTTCAAGGTTCCCTTATCTATGCCCGCGGGCGTTATCCATATGTTGCCGTCGTCATCCATTATGGAAAGATTGCCGCCGGAAGTCGTCGTTAATCCCCGGTCATATATTCGCTGCATGAACATGACCAGTTGATCCGCCGGATGCATATAACTGATATTCATTTTTTCTCCTCCGATATTGGATTCGTTCCAAATATAGTATATCAAACAAATCCCCCTTCAACAATAGCATAAGCGCCCTGCGCGCAGCAAAATAAAAAGCCGCCGCGTTATTAGACAGGTGTTCGTAAAACAGTAATCTAACAAGAATGCAAATTACGGGCATCTGTCACGCAGGATTGGGCAAACAAAATACGCTGTACTCAACAAAAGAACTGAGTACAGCGTATTTTTTTGCTTATTTGTGTTTCTTCTTGCCTTTTCCGTGAGATTGATACGGACTCGCCTTGCCCCGCTGGCTGATTGAATTTTTCATGTGTTTGGACAGTTTGAGAACTTCAATCAGATTGACAAACTGTTCTTTGGTGATGGCATCATAGTCAATGCCAAAGGTTGTGAGGAAAGCCCGTGCTTTCTTTTCTTCTGCACTGCCCTCGAAATTCATAGCAGCTTGTAATTGATTTTGCATCTGTGCCGCTACGGAAGGTTCGTCTGCCGTGGTCGTATCGGGTTTGTGAGCTTCCCGAATGTCACGGAGGATGTCCGTCAAGTCACAGGAAACCACATGGCCGAAATATTCATCTTCCTGCACTTGCGCCAATTCCAATGTCCGAAGGTACAAATCCTCCTGATTGTCCGCTTGCTTGGCAAGCAGCATCTGCCGCACGGCTTCCAGCATGGCGTTCATATCATTGACCCGCATATCCGCGATCCTGTCCACATAAATCTCCGCATCCAGCATCATACGCTGAAAATCTTTGTGGCAGAGGATTTCTGACAGCAGCCGGTGATTGTATTTACCGGCTTTTAATACATCAATCGCATCGTCACTCAAATGCAGAGCCGCAAGCTCTGTGTTTGGGTGATTTTTGTTTTCTGCCATGCTCAGCAGATAATCCGCGGATACGCCATAGAACTTCGCCAGCGTTACGATGGCATAGGGGCTGATGTCCCGGACTTCATCACTCTCATATTTTCCAAGTGCAGATTTTGAAAGCCCAGTTTGCTCCGCAAGCTGTTCCAGCGTCAAGCCCTGTGCTACCCGCAAATCCTTCAATTTCTCCTGTATGGTTAAGGCTGTATTCATTGCCGTATCCCCCTTTCACCTGTCAATGCCTGTGTGCATATTCAGTATAGCACAGCTTGTCCATAAGCGTGGAAATATTCGCTTTTTGCCCCGTTTTTCCATCCTTTTGGATATACGGGAGAGGGCGTGCTTTTTCGCTACAATGTATCTGTCAACAGACATTTGCAGCTTGAAAATTGCATGACCGTCCGAATGGGATATGCCGACTGGTGAAGCACTGCCATGATACCGCAACTTGTGGACATTGTGTCCACAAGTGCGGGGAGCGTGCCAAAGCCGGGGATACGCCGGGTGAGATGACCGGGCAGGAACGGCATTCGGGGAGAACGGCGCTAAAAAAGCA
>CAYPAH010000018.1:0-19569 GCA_964408655.1 uncultured Oscillospiraceae bacterium
TTGTTATATTCGATCAGCGCCTCGTCTCCCTTTTCTTTAACGTCTGAAAGTATTTTTTGAACTATTCCGGAAACGTCCTCTCCCTGCGTTTTTCTTTCGAGTATCTCGGGCAGTCTTTCTTCGCTGTATTTCCAGATCTTTATCATTCCAGCCTCCCCGCGATGGCCTTCTGCATCGCGCTTATTTCATCGTTTTTAAAGCGAAAGCTCGCCTTGTTGGCTATCAGTCTCGCGCTTATCGCAAGCACGTCCTCTATCGGCTCAAGATTGTTTTCAATAAGGGTCTTGCCCGTTTCCACTATGTCAACTATAACGTCGGACATATCGAGTATGGGCGCAAGCTCTATCGAGCCGTTCAGCTTGATTATATCTATCAGCCGGCTGCGTGAGGCATAATATGCCGCCGCTATATGCGGAAACTTGGTCGCCACGCGAAGCACTCTCTCCGTGTTGTCGCGAAAACCTTTTTTTGCGGCCACAGCCATGCGGCATCGCCCTATTTTAAGATCCAGCAGTTCATATACGTCGGGAGCATATTCGCTCAGCACATCGCTGCCGATAACGCCTATATCCGCCGCGCCCCGCTCAACATATATCGCGACGTCGGCGGGCTTCACCCAGAAATAGCGCAGGTTACCGCTTTCAAATATCAGCTTGCGGTTGCTCTCGCGAATCGAAGAGCAGGCAAATCCCGCTTTTTCAAAAACATCATACGCCTTTTCTCCGAGCCTTCCTTTAGGCAGGGCAATATTCACCGTCTTAGTCAATTTCCTTCGCCCTCCCTTCGCTCAAATGTATATGCCTGCGGCAATGGAGCTCAGCGCCGCCTTCTTTTTGCACGCGCACCTTCATGCCCTTTTCGGTGAATTCCCGCGCCGTCTGCGCGATAAGCGCCGCGGGAGAGGACTCGTCATAGCTCAAAAGCAGATCGGCGTCATAGCCCGCATCGCCGTGCAAAAGCCTGTCGAGCGTGCCAAGATATATCGCAAAACCCACCGCGCCCGACGCCTTGCCCATTTTATGCACAAGATTATCGTATCTTCCGCCGGAGAGCACGCTTCTCGGTATATCCGCGATAAAGCCGCGGAATATCAGCCCGTTATAATAACGCATATCGTTCATTATCGAAAAATCAAGATGCAGCTTATCCGCAAAGCCTTCGCTCTTTAACGCGCCGTAAAGACCTTCAAGCTCGTCCACAGCCGCCGCGCTTTGCTCGTTTTTGCAAAGGGAGCGCAGCAGCGGAAGCGCCTCGGGAAAGCTTCCGTAAAGATTGGTAAGGGCAGATATTCCGTCTCTTAGCTCAGCGTCCGCATCCCTGCAAAGCTCGCGCACGGCAGAGGCGCTGCGGCTGCCCATGGCGCGAAGCACCGCTTCACGCTTAGGCTCGTTAAGCTCAAGAGCGTCCAGCATCCCCGTTATAAAGCCCATATGCGAAACATCCAGCGCAAAATCGCCCGAAAATTCCGCCAAGCTTCGCGCCGCGAGCATCATAACCTCGCTCTCGCTGTATAGATCGATCTCGCCTATGCACTCTAAGCCAACCTGCATTATCTCGCGAAAGCTGCGCTCGCGTTCGCCCGAATCCGCACGGTAAACATTTTCGCTGTAATAAAGCTTTTGCATCTCTCCGCTCTCGGGCGCGCTCTTAACTATTGAAAGCGTAACGTCCGGCTTCAAGGCCATGAGCTTGCCGTTGAGATCCGTAAAGGTTATCACGTTTTCGCTTTGCAGAAAGCTGCGCTTATCAGCGTAAAAATCGTATTCCTCAAAGCGGCTCATTCGAAACGGCTTATAGCCGTACTGCCTGTAAAGTGATTTCAGGCGCAGTACGGCTTCTTCGTCACGCATGAGCGCATCCTGTTTCCAAGCGTCCATCTTTTCAGCTCCTTGTATGATCTTCCAATTATTACAAGGATAGTATACGCTCTCATTATGTTTTAGTCAAGTAAAGTGCTAAAGTAATGAAGTATATATTTTAGTGGTGGAACAATCTCACTCCTGTGAAGCACATGGCTATGCCGTGCCTGTCGCAGGCTTCTATCACGAGGGGATCGCGAATACTGCCGCCGGGCTGGGCGATATAGCTCACTCCGCTTTTTGCGGCGCGCTCGATATTATCGTCAAAGGGGAAAAATGCGTCGCTGCCGAGAGAAACGCCCTTTATCGCGGCAAGATAAGCGTCTCTTTCCTCAAGAGTGAATATCTCCGGACAAGAGCTGAAATAGTTTTTCCACATGTCCGCTCGAAGAAGCTCATCGGGGCGCGGCGAAAGATAAAGATCTATGGCATTGTCGCGTTCCGGCCGGCCAAGCTGCGGCAAAAAGGGCAGGGAAAGCGTCTTTTCATGCTGGCGCAGATGCCACAGATCTGCTTTGTCGCCCGCAAGGCGGGTGCAATGTATGCGCGACTGCTGCCCCGCGCCCACGCCTATAGCCTGCCCGTCCTTCGCGTAGCAGACGGAATTGGACTGGGTATATTTTAAAGTGAGCAGCGAAACGATAAGATCCCTCTTTGCCTCTTCGGGCAATGCTTTCGCCTTGGTGACCACGTTTTCAAAGCTTGCCTTCGTGAAAGCGACGTCGTTTCTTCCCTGCTCAAAGCAAACTCCAAAGACCTGCTTGCGCTCCAGTACGGCGGGAATGTAGCCCGGGTCTATTTTGACTATATTGTAATTCCCTTTTCGCTTTGTTTTCAGTATTTCAAGCGCATCATCCGTATAGGCGGGCGCTATAACGCCATCCGAGACTTCACGTTTTATAAGTAGCGCCGTCGCCGCGTCGCAGGTATCGCTCAGCGATATCCAGTCTCCGAAGGAGGACATTCTGTCCGTCCCTCTCGCGCGGGCATAGGCGCAGGCGAGAGGCGATGCGTCAAGCCCTTCGGCGTCTTCAACAAAGCAGGCTTTTTTAAGCTTTTCCGGAAGTGAAACTCCAACTGCCGCCGAGCTAGGGCTGACATGCTTGAAGGATGCCGCGGCGGGCATTGAAAGTGCGGCCTTCAGCTCACTCACAAGCTGCCAGCCGTTCAGCGCGTCAAGAAAATTGATATAGCCCGGATTGCCGGAGATCACTTCAACGGGAAGCTCTTCACCTGATTCCATGAAAATGCGCGCGGGCTTTTGATGCGGATTGCAACCGTATTTAAGCTGTATTTCTTTCATGCTCTGCTCCTTAAATATTCTTATTGATGAGACGGCTCACGCTTTTGCCAGTTTTCAGCTCGATAAAGCGCAAATAAAGCGATATCCTGTTTTCACCGTCAAGCGAAGCCCATATTTCATTGCTGAATTCGTCTATATCGTCCCTTACGCAAAGCGCGGCGGGCTCGCCCGAATAAGAGGGCAGCGGCTCTCCATCGCAAATATAGGTGGTGAGAAGATCGCCGATCCCTTCGCGTGAAGGATATTCGTAAAAGGCGCGGAAGCAGCCCCCGCCCACGCGCTTCAAGATGCTCATTTTATAAGAAAAGCTTTCGTTTTGCATGGTTATCATGCCGCTTATGCGAGGGGTATAGTTCGGCGCGTCCGGCTCAAAGCAGCGCGTGCGCAGAGCGTCTTCGAAGCTTTTTCCATCTTTGAGAAAGCCCTCTATCGTCGCGCTTTGATCTCCGTTGCTAATAATAATATGATTTTCAAAGCAGATCACGGGATCGTAAATTATCAGCGAAGGGTCGCTCAGCTTAGAAGCGTCATAGGGCAATATCGTAAGCCTTTCGCCCCTTTCTTCAAAAACGCGGTTGCGGCTGTTTTCGCTTCTTCCCATGATAAAATACGCAAGCACGGCATTTTTTCCGTTTGGGCTCGTTCCAATGAACACTCCGCGCCCCGGATATTTATTTCCCGAGAAATAATCCTTGAATGCGATCATTTTTCATCCTTTCGCGCATACAGGTCTCCGCCCGCCGCGTCGCAGGCGACAATTAGCGGGAGCCTGTCCGCTTTTAGCTTATAAACAGCTTCGGCGCCAAGCTCGGGAAAAGCTATCAGCTCGCATTCAGTGATATGTGAGGCTATCAGCATTCCCGCTCCGCCCGTCGCCGCAAAATACACAGCGCGGCCTTCAAGCGCTTTTTTTACCGTTTCGCTTCTCGGCCCCTTGCCGATCATGGCATTTAGCCCGTACAAAATAAGCTGCGGAGTGTAAGCGTCCATCCTCGCGGCGGTGGTTGGTCCGCATGGGCCTATCACCTCGCCGGGAGCGGCGGGACATGGCCCCGCGTAATAAACGCAGCAGCCCTTTGGAAGCGGAAGCTCTTCGCCGCTTTTCAGCAGCTCGCAAAGCTTTTTATGCGCCGCGTCCCTCGCGGTATAGATAGTGCCCGAAAGCAGCACAGTTTCGCCCGCGCGAAGCGAGAGCAGCTCATCTTTTGAAAGCGGAGAAAACAGTTCCTTCATTTATATCGTCCTTTCCGCGTGACGGCAGGCGTGGCACTGCATATTCACAGCCACGGGAAGCCCCGCGATATGCGTTGGCGTCAAGGCCGCGTGAACGGCGAGCGCTGTGGTCTTGCCGCCAAGCCCCATGGGGCCGATTTCAAGCGCATTTATGCGCGCCAAAGCTTCTTTTTCTATAAGCGCGGCCTCAGCGTCTTCACTCTTCTGAGCAAGAGGGCGCAAAAGCTGTCGTTTTGCCAAAAGCGCGCAGGCTTCCATCGTGCCGCCTATGCCTACGCCCACGACCACCGGAGGACAGGCGCAGGCTCCGGCCGCGCGCACGGTATCGACTATCACGTCAAGGACGCCCTCGCGTCCGGCGGCGGGAGTGAGCATATAGAGCTTGCTCATGTTTTCGCTGCCAAAGCCCTTGGGAGCGACGGTGATATGCAGCATATCCCCTTCAACAAAGCGGATATGCGTGACAGCGGGCGTATTGTCGCCCGTATTTACGCGGGAGATTGGCGAAAGGACCGATTTTCTTAAATACCCTTCGCTATAAGCGCGGCGAACGCCCTCGTTCACAGCATCGTAAACATCGCCGTCTATATGCGCGTCAAAGCCGATATCCATAAACACCACGCTCATTCCGGTGTCCTGACAGCAGGGGCGCATCTTCTCCCTTGCAAGCTCCGCGTTTTGCAAAAGCTGAGAAAGCACCGAGCTTGCGGGGCTGCCCTCGATCTCCCGTGCTCTCGCTTTTTCAAGCGCCTCTTTCACATCCTCAGGCAAAACGCAACAGGCTTCAAGGCAAAGCTCTTTAACCGTCTCGCTTAGGGTCTTCGCATTTATTACGCGCATAAATCCTTCTCCGAATCGTTTATAAATATCGCAAAACCGCCCGCAAGAAAAATCTCGCAGTCGGCAAAACAGGCTTTTATTTCATTACCAGCGCCATTACCGCTTTTTGCGCGTGCAGGCGGTTTTCCGCCTCGTCGAATATCTCGGCGGCGTGAGCTTCCATCACGTCCTCCGTGATCTCCTCGCCGCGATGGGCGGGCAGGCAGTGCAGCACCATGCAGTCCTTGTGCGTAAGGCTCATAAAACCGTCGTTCACCTGATAAAGCGCAAAATCCTCGCGGCGCTTGGCAGCCTCGCCCTCCATGCCCATTGAAGCCCAAACGTCGGTATAAACCACGTCGGAATCCTTGATGGCGGAAGGAATATCATCGGTGCAGGTGAATTTGCCGTTTTTCTTCGCCCATTCCATAAGCGCGGCGTCCGGCTGATAGGCTTTGGGGCAGGCGATGGAAATTTCCATGCCGACCTTTATGCAGCCCGCTATAAGGGAGTTCGCCATGTTGTTGCCGTCGCCCACGAAGCAAAGCTTCAATCCTTCAAAGCTCTTTTTATATTCGCGTATGGTCATAAGATCGGCAAGCACCTGACAGGGATGCGCATAATCCGTAAGGCCGTTGATTATGGGGATGCTGCCGTATTTGGCCAGATCCTCAACGTCGCTTTGCTTATAGGTGCGTATCATTATTCCGTCAAGATAGCGCGAGAGAACGCGCGCGGTGTCCTTTATCGGCTCTCCGCGGCCAAGCTGCAAATCGTTGGCGCTCAAAAAGAAGCCTATTCCGCCAAGCTGATAGATGCCCGTTTCAAAAGAAACGCGGGTACGGGTTGAGGATTTCTGAAAGATCATGCCAAGAGTTTTTCCGGCAAGTATTTTATGCTCTATGCCGTTTTTCTTTTCATATTTGAGCTGGTCGGCCAGATCGAGTACCTCAATGATCTCATCCTTGCTCAGATCGGAAAGTTTCAACAGGTGCTTCATGCTTCTATAACTCCTTTAATTATTTCTATTGCTTTTTTAAGCTCTTCATCCGGAATGTTCAGCGCGGGCAGCAGGCGCAGCTTATCCTTGGCCGTCATTATCATTACGCCCTTGTCTAGGCACTCGTGCGAGACCTCATCCGCGGGCTTTTCCGTTTTAACGCCGAGCATAAGCCCCATGCCGCTGACTTCTTTTACTCCCTTGCAGGATGAAAGCTGTTCTTTTATATATTCGCCCTTTCGCGCCACCTCAAGAAGAAAAGCGTCGTCTATGCGCTTTAAAATGCTTATAGCTCCCGCGCAGCAAACGGGGTTGCCGCCAAAGGTTGAGCCGTGGCTGCCGCTCGTGAGCGTATCGGCCGTTTTTTCGCCCATCATGCAAAGTCCCAGCGGAAGCCCGCCGCCTATTCCCTTTGCTGTAGAAACGATATCCGGCGAAATGCCGTAATTCATATAAGCGTAAAGCCTGCCCGTGCGCCCGTTGCCGGTCTGCACTTCGTCCACCATAAGGAGGATATCTTTTTCTTTGCAAAGCCCTGCGACCTTTTGCACAAATTCCTTGTCGAGCACGTTTACGCCGCCCTCGCCCTGTATCATTTCCATCATTATGCCGCAAACGCCGTTGTTTTCGGCAAGCGACCTTACGCTTTCAAAATCGTTTGGCTCGGCATAGAGAAAGCCCGGCACAAAGGGGCAGAAATCAGTATGCATCGCGTCCTGCCCCGTGGCGGAAAGCGTGGCCATCGTTCTGCCGTGAAAGCTGCTTTTGAGCGTTATGATGTTTTCCCTTTTATCGCCGTAATGATCGTGAGCATATTTTCTGGCGGTCTTTATCATGCACTCGTTGGCCTCAGCGCCGGAATTGGCGTAGAATACCTTTTTTAAGCCCGTGCGCTTAGAGAGCATTTCGGCAAGTATGGCCTGCGGCTCGGTGTAATACTTGTTGCTTATATGTTGCAGCTTATGAAGCTGAGCGCTGACCGCGCTTATCCATTCTTCATCGGCAATACCGAAAATATCAACGGCAATGCCCGAGGCCATGTCGATGTATTCTTTTCCGTTCTCGTCATAAACGAGGCTGCCCTTGCCGTTTACGAACACCGGCTCGTATCTTGCGTAGGTGTTGGCTATGTATTCTTTATCAAGCTCGCGAATATCCATGATCTTCTCTCCTTCTCTCTTTACATAAACATCGTGCCGATGCCCTCGTTGGTAAGTATCTCGATAAGTATCGCGTGTGGCACTGTGCCGTTTATTATGAATACCTTTTTGACCCCCCGGCGTATCGCCTCGATGCAGCAGTCCACCTTCGGTATCATGCCGCCCTGAATAACGCCCTCTTGAACGAGCCTCGGCGCTTCGCTGACCCTCACCACCGGAATAAGAGAAGAAACGTCGTCCTTATCGCGCAAAAGCCCGGCGATATCCGTCATGGTGATAAGGCTTTCCGCCTTAAGAACTCCCGCTATGCGCGCCGCGGCGGTGTCCGCGTTGACATTATATGCCTGACCGTTTTCGCCGTAGGCAAGCGAGGATATCACGGGGATATAGCCTTTTTCAAGAAGGTCGAGTATAGGCTGCGGATCTATATCGGTTATGTCGCCAACAAAGCCAAGCCGCTCGTCAAGCGTTTTCGCCCGCATCATGCCGCCGTCCATCCCGCAAATGCCCATCGCCTTGCCGCCCATTTCCTCAAGCAGCCCTACAAGGCTTTTATTCACCTTGCCCGCAAGCACCATTTGCACAACGTCCGCCGTCTCCGCATCGGTAACGCGCAGTCCGTCCACAAATTCGGACTGCTTGCCGATCTTTTTCAGCAGCGAGCTTATCTCAGGCCCTCCGCCGTGAACGAGCACCACCTTTACGCCGATAAGCGAAAGCAGCACTATGTCGCCCATGACATTGCGTTTAAGCTCCTCGTCGATCATGGCGTTGCCGCCGTATTTCACAACGACGATCTTTCCGTTATAGTTCTGTATGTAAGGAAGTGCGTTTATCAGCACCTCCACCCTTTGCGCGTTAGTCAGCTTCATAATCAAGTCCTGTAATCCCCGTTTATTTTAACATAATCATAAGTGAGGTCGCAGCCCCACGCTTCAGCGCTGCCCTTTCCCTCGTGCAGGGCGACTATTATCTCTATCTCGTCCTTTGAGAGTATCTCCTTCGCCTTTTCTTCGGAAAAATCTATGCCGCGCCCATCCTTGCAAACGGGTATCACGCCCGCCTCGGAAGCAAAGCTCACATCTACCGCGTCAACATTCACCTCGGCTCCGCTGTAGCCTATAGCGCAAAGCACGCGCCCCCAGTTTGCGTCGGAGCCGAACATTGCGGCCTTGACGAGGCTTGAAGCTATCACAGCCTTCGCTATCTTTTTCGCCGCCGCCGTGTCTACAGCGCCGGAGAGCTTGCAGGTGAGCAGCTTGGTAGCGCCCTCGCCGTCCTTGGCGATATTGCGGCAAAGATAGCGGGTGACGGTATTCAGCGCTTCAGAGAATGCCTTATAGTCCTTATCTTCGCTCTCGATGCATGGATTTCCTGCAAGACCGTTAGCAAGAATGGCGACCATGTCGTTAGTGGAGGTATCGCCGTCCACGCTCACCATATTGAAGGTGTCGGGAATGTCGCTTGAAAGCGCCTTTTGAAGCATGGCTGGTGAAATAGCCGCATCGCTCGTAAGAAAAACGAGCATGGTGGCCATATTGGGCATTATCATGCCCGAGCCCTTGGCTATGCCGCCGAGCTTGCAGCTCTTTCCCGAAAGCTCGAACTCCACGGCGATTGATTTTTCCCGCGTGTCGGTGGTCATTATAGCCTCCGCCGCGTCAGAACTGCCGTTTTCATTCAAGGCTTTGACAAGAGCTTCCATTCCGCCCGCAATAGGCTCTATCGAAAGCGGTTGCCCGATAACGCCTGTCGAGCCGACGATGACTCCGCTTGCCGGAATGTTTGCGTATTCTTCGACCAGAGCGCACATCTTTTCGGCTATTTCTATGCCGTTGCTGTTGCAGGTGTTGGCGTTGCCGCTGTTGCAAATTATCGCCTGCGCCATGCCGTCCGCAAGATTCTCTCCGGTAACGGTAAGCGGCGCTCCCTTGACCTTGTTCTGCGTATAGACCGCCGCCGCCGCGCAGGGAACTTCGCTCACGATAAGCGCGAGATCCTTTTTGTTTTTATTCTTTCTTACTCCGCAGTGTACGCCCGAGGCCTTAAAGCCCTTGGGCGCGCAAACTCCGCCGTTTATTTCTTTCATACTCATAAAGATCCTTCCTCTATAGCTTTAATCCCGTCGTTTCCGGCAGCGAAAGCATTATGTTCATGCATTGCACCGCGGCTCCGCTCGCGCCCTTGCCCAGATTATCAAAGCAGGCCGAGGCTGTCATTCTTTCGTCGTTGCCTGAAACGTATATTTCCATATAGTCGAGTCCCGAAAGGGCGTTCGCGCTGAGAATACCGCTTTCCGGAAGCTGCTTTACTTTTATAAAGTCCTCGTTTTCATAATGAGCCGAATACAGCTCGCTCAAGGCCGCGCAGCCGAGCTTTTTCTTAATAAGCGCCGGATATAACGGAACGCTCACTATCATGCCGCTGTAAAAATCCCCCAAAACCGGCGAAAAAACCGGGGGGTCGTCTATCCCGCTCACATAGGCCATTTCCTTCAGGTGCTTATGCTGCTGCCCCATGGCGTAAGGCCGCCATGCCGCAAACGAAGCGTCTCTTTGAGCGTCTTCATACTGGGCTATCAGCTTTTTCCCGCCGCCGCTGTAACCAGTAAGCGAAAAGCAGCTTAGCATCGCTTCCTTATCTATAACGCCCGCCGCCACAAGAGGATAGCAAAGCGCTATGAAGCCGCTTGCGTGGCAGCCCGGAACAGCTACGCGCGTTCCGTTTTTTATTCGCTGCCTGTGCGAAGGCGAAAGCTCGGGAAAGCCGTATGCCCACGCGGGATCTGTCCTGTGCGCCGTAGAGGTGTCGAGCAGGCACACATCGGGGTTTTCAACAAGCGAGACGGATTCTATCGCCGCCGCGTCCGGAAGGCACAAAAACGCCAGATCGCAGGAATTGAGCATTTCCCTTCGCGCTTCTTTATCCTTTCGAAGCTCGGGAGCTATATGCATTATCTCAATATCGTCCCGATCTTCGAATCTTTCGAATATCCTAAGTCCCGTCGTGCCCTCGCTGCCGTCGATAAATACCTTTGTCACTTTTCAAGCCTCCCCTTCATAGAAGCTATCTGCGCCTTTACCGAGTCCGGCGCGGTACCGCCGAAGCTGCCGCGCTTTGAAAGGCAGACGTTTAGATCTATCGCCTCAAAAATGTCCTCTTTGAACATATCGCTGAACGAAGCGTATTCCTCCAATGTGATCTCCTCAAGCGTTTTTCCCTTTTCCACTCCGTAAGCCACTATCTGACCCGTGATCTTATATGCGTCGCGGAAGGGCATACCCTTTTTCGTTAAATAATCGGCGCAGTCGGTGGCGTTTATAAAGCCCTTTGCCGCAGCCCGCTTCATATTATCCGTAAGCACGGTCATAGTGGAGAGCATATTGGTGAAAACGGGCAAACAAAGTCTGGCGGTATCAACAGCGTCAAATACGGACTCCTTATCCTCCTGCATATCCTTGTTATAGGCAAGCGGGATACCCTTCATCACCGTCAGAAGCGATAGCAGATCGCCATATACCCGCCCCGTCTTGCCGCGTATAAGCTCCGCCACATCGGGATTCTTTTTCTGCGGCATTATGCTCGAGCCCGTTGCGAAGGCGTCGTCCAGCTCGATAAATTTAAACTCCCATGAGCACCAAAGTATTATCTCCTCGGAAAAACGTGAAAGGTGCATCATAAGTATAGAGAGCGCCGACAGCGCTTCAATGGCAAAGTCCCTGTCGGACACGCCGTCAAGGCTGTTTTCGCAGGGCGCGTCAAAGCCAAGCGCCTTGGCCGTCATATGGCGGTCGGTGTCATAGCTCGTTCCCGCAAGCGCGCAGGCGCCAAGCGGACAAAGCGCAAGCGTGTGCGCCTTGCATTCATGCAATCTGGCCATGTCGCGCTCAAACATGTTGGCATAGGCCATCATATGGTGGCCAAAGCTAACGGGCTGCGCCCTTTGCAAATGCGTGTAGCCCGGCATTATGGCTTCGGAATATTCCTCCGCCTTTTGAAGCAGCGCCTTTATCAGCGCAAGCGTCATTTCGCTTATGGAGCCAAGCTCGTCGGCAAGATACATGCGAAAATCAAGCGCTACCTGATCGTTGCGGCTTCTCGCCGTGTGCAGCCTCTTGCCCGCGTCGCCTATCCGCTTTGTCAGCTCCGCCTCAACAAACATATGAATATCCTCAGCCTGCGGGTCGAATTGAAGCTTTCCCGAGGAAAGATCATCCAATATGCCGCAAAGGCCGTTTGTGATGGAATCACATTCGGCCTTGCTGATAATACCCTGCGCGCAGAGCATGGCGGCGTGGGCAAGGGAGCCTTTGATATCCTGCGCGAACATCCGCGCGTCAAAGGAGATGGAGGAATTGAAATCGTTTACTCCGGCATCAAGATTCTTTTGGAATCTTCCCGCCCACATCGTCTGCATAATAGTTCCCTTTCTTATTTGATCTTTTTCTGCTTGGCCAGCGCGTCCATGGCGATGGAAAGTCCGAAGCAGTTGATGAAGCCCTCGGCGTCCTTCTGGTTATAAACGTGATCCTCACCGAAGGTGGCAAGCTCCTCATAATATTTGGAGTTGGGCGAGGTAGTGCCGGCCTTTATGATGTTGCCCTTGTAAAGCTCAAGCTTCACTTCACCCGTCACATCCTCCTGCGTCTTATCGACAAAGGCTGAAAGAGCCTCGCGCAGCGGGGTGAACCATTTGCCGTAATAAACGATCTCGGCAAATTTCTGGGCGACGAGCAGCTTATAATGCAGGGTGTCCCTGTCAAGGCATATCTGCTCGAGAGCATCGTGCGCCGCATAAAGAATGCTGCCCGCGGGAGTCTCATATACGCCTCTCGCCTTGATGCCGACCAAGCGGTTTTCTACCATATCTGCAAGACCTATACCGTTTTCGCCGCCGATCTTGTTGAGAGTTTCTATCATCGTGACGGGATCGAGCTTTTTGCCGTCCAAAGCCACGGGGATGCCCTTTTCAAATGAGATGGTGACGAAGGCGGACTTGTCGGGAGCCTGCTTGGGAGATACGCCCAGCTCAAGGAAGCCTTCCTTATCATACATCGGCTCGTTCGCGGGATCTTCAAGGTCGAGTCCCTCGTGAGAAAGATGCCAAAGGTTCTTATCCTTGGAATAGTTGGTCTCGCGGTTGATCTTCAGCGGGATATCATGCGCCTCGGCATATTCTATCTCTTCTTCTCTGGACTTTATGCTCCATTCACGCCAGGGAGCGATTATCTTCATTTCGGGAGCGAGTGCCTTTATAGTCAGCTCAAATCTCACTTGATCGTTGCCCTTG
This sequence comes from uncultured Oscillospiraceae bacterium, assembly GCA_964408655.1. Classification (GTDB taxonomy): domain Bacteria; phylum Bacillota; class Clostridia; order Christensenellales; family CAG-138; genus JAQVRG01. The sequence goes on from CAYPAH010000018.1 coordinate 12,665, forward strand.
CCGGTGCAGCCGTGGCAGATGGCGTCAGCGCCCTCCTGCTTGGCTATCTCAACGAGACGCTTTGCGATAGCGGGACGCGCAAAGGCCGTACCCAGCAGATATTCCTTTTCATAAACGGCGCCCGCCTTAAGGCTTGGATAAATATACTCAGTTATGAATTCTTCCTTCAGATCCTCGATATAAAGCTTGGAAGCGCCGGTTTTTATGGCCTTTTCCTCGAGGCCGTCAAGCTCGGTGCCCTGACCTACATCGCCCGAAACGGCGACCACTTCGCAGTTGTCATAGTTTTCCTTGAGCCAGGGGATGATGATAGAGGTATCAAGACCACCCGAATACGCCAATACGACTTTTTTTATCTTCTTCATGTTATAAACCTCCATGCATTTTTGTTGTATAATTATGTTTGATTTATGTATAATAATTCAACATTTATGAATTGTCAATACCTTTATAAATACTTTTTGCAAAAGGATTGTTTACTTATTAAAAATACATTATCATTTGCCAAAGCGTATGGCATGACGTATAATACCAACAAGTGCATACACGGAATTGCGCAAAGCCCGCGCAGCAGACAGGAGGTTGATCTTAATGAATAATAGATTTATGCATGTTATACTCGCGCTCAGCCTTGCAGCGCTTATGATTTTTTCCTGCGCCTGTAGCAGCCCCGCCGCCGCGCCCGCAGCAGAAGCGCAGCCCGCGACTGAGCCCGCGCAACAACCCGCGGCGGAAGAACCCGCTGTGCAAAGCTCCACCGAGCTTTCGCCCAACGCTGGCGCTCTCATAGGCGTTTCTCTATATTCCCGCCGCTCGCAGAACCAGCTCGATCTAGAGGCCGGGCTTCGCGCTTCGGCGGCTCAGTTCGGCTTTTCGCTTTTGATGGAGGACGCCGACACCGATCCCGCCCGCCAGAACGAGCAGCTAAAGAGCTTTATCGATAAAAAAGTCGACGCCATACTCGTCAACCCCACCGACACAGCCGCCATTAAGGACACTCTTCTTGCGGCCTCCGCAGCGGGAATACCGGTAGTGACCATGGAGCTTGCCGCAGAGGATAGCGGAGCAAGCGCGCACCTCGGCTTCAATTATGAAGAAGAGGGCAAGGATATGGCGGCATGGCTTTCCGATTATATAAACAACAGCATGGGCGGCAGCGCCAATATCGGCGTTATCGACTTCGCCTCCTGCAAATCCATATGTCAGGTGAAGCTCTCCGCTCTTACCGAGGCTCTCACCGAAAGTTGTCCGGGCGCGGTGTGGCTCGCCAAATACGACGGCGAAGGAAAACGCTCGGCCTCTATGGACGCATGTGAGCAGCTTTTGAAAAAGAATCCCGACACGAACATAGTGATAGTCTTTAACGCGGACGCAGCAGGCGCCGCAAAAGAGATCATTGACGATATGAAAAAAGAGGGCGTGGTCATTTTCGGCAGCGCCTACGGCGACGATATGTTTCAGGCTCTTGAAAGCAGCGACCCCGCTTTTCTCGCTATTGCCGCCGACCAGTATTATCAGATCGGCTTCGACTCTGCGGCAACAGTCGACAAGCTTTTGAGCGGAGAGAGCGTAGAAGCAAGCACCATCTATCCTTCGCTGATACTCACGGCTGAAAACATCGCAGAATACGACTGGCACGGCATAGCCTCACAGCGTGAAGCATAAAGCACACCCGTAAGAAAGGACGGCTATTTATGGAAAACAAACAGAATATAATTTATTTTGACAACGGAGCGACAAGCTGGCCAAAGCCCCCCGAAATGGCCGAGGCTATGATGCATTTTATCAACGACATAGGCGCGAGCCCCGGACGCAGCGGCCACACGCTCGCAGTGGAGGCTGGCCATATAGTTTTTTCCTGCCGCGAAAATCTCTGCAAGCTTTTTAATATTAAAAATCCGCAGCAGATCGCCTTCACAAAGAACATCACCGAAGCGCTGAACATGGTTTTCTTTACGATACTTGAAAAGGGAGATCATGTCGTTACTACCAGCATGGAGCATAACTCCGTCATGCGTCCGCTTCGCTATCTCGAGTCTCAGGGCGTTATAGAACTGAGCGTTGTGCAGGCCGACAAAGAGGGCGTTTGCGCCGTTGACGATTTTCCCGCCGCGATGAAAAAGAACACCCGTATGGTCGTGGTGAGCCACAGCTCAAACGTGACGGGCACGCTTCAGGATGTAAGCGCCATCAGCAAAGCCTGCAAGGCTAAAAAAGAAGATATTCTTTTCGTTATCGACTCGGCTCAAAGCGCCGGAGCCGTATCTATTGACGTTGAAGCCATGGGCATAGACATACTTTGCTTCACCGGCCACAAGAGCCTTCTTGGCCCCACCGGCACAGGCGGCGTATATCTTACTCCCGCCGTTACGCCCCGCCCCTTTATGCACGGCGGCTCCGGCAGCAAATCGGATATGGAGGTGCATCCTCTTTTCATGCCCGACGTATGGGAGGCCGGCACCATCAATATAATGGGTCTTGCAGGTTTGAACGCGAGCCTTGAGTATCTGCTCAAAACAGGCGTTGAAAATATCCGCGCCCACGAAATAGCCCTTACCCAGCAGTTTATCGACGGCATTAAGGATCATCCCATGGTCAAGCTCTACGGCCCCTTGGACGCCACTAAAAAGACCCCCGTCACCAGCCTCAACATCGAGGGCATAGTCTGCTCTACCGTTGGCACAGAGCTGAACGACGCCTGCGGCATAATGGTGCGGACGGGTCTGCATTGCGCCCCCGGCTCGCACAAGACCATCGGCACCTTCCCCACAGGCTCCGTGCGCTTCGCCTTCGGCGGTTTCACAAAGCCCGAAGAGATCGAAGTGGGCGTCAAGGCCATCCGCGCGCTTGCCGATTATGAGGCGACTCAAAAGGAGGTATAAAAATCATGGAACAACAGGAAATCGGAGTAGTTACATTCTTTTCTTCTCAGCACGCCATACGTGCTGAGGATACCCTTAAAGAAAAAGGCTATAAGGTCAGCCTTATGCCCGGGCCCAAGGATATCAGCCCCAACTGCGGCGTAGCCTTGCAGTTTGAGCCCGAGTTCAAAGCGGAAGTGGAAAGCGTTCTTAAAGAAGCCGAAGTTCTCTTTGAGGCGGTGCATCTCTATACGCCCGTGCAGGAGAAGGGTCTTCTCAAAAAACTGCTAGGCCGCTGACACGGAGGAGATCTATGCGTTTTAAAATAAATGCCATGGCGGCCGGCATGATAATCGCGGCCACCTCTGTTTGCGCGCAGGTGCTCTTGAACTTTGCGCCGCCCGAAGCATACGGGATATGCCTTGTTTGTCACGGACGCGATCTTTTCGCGCAGATCGGCCGCGCAATATTCTCCACCCCCATCGAAATGTCCGAGATCGCCCGCGAAGGCCCCATAGTCACTGTTTTCGGCATACTTATCGGCGCCTTTATCGCCGCAAAGACCAGCGGAGAATTTCGCTGGCAATGGGTCGAGTCCAAGTGGTTCGCGTTTATATGCGGCATAGTGGTTTCGATTTGCGCGCTGATAGTTTCCGGCTGCCCGATGCGCATACTCATTCGCACCGCCTACGGCGAGCTTAACGCGCTCTTCGCGCTTATAGCGCTTGTTCTCGGCTGCATAGTGGGCACGCTGCTTCTAAAGAGCCGCAGCCGCAAAGGAGGTTTAAAATGAAAATTCTCCTTACCAGCCTTATCGTTGGTCTGATAATCGGCTTTACCGCCCAGCGCTCGCGTTTTTGCCTTATCGGCGGAATAAGAGATTATATGATCGTCAAGGACAAATATCTTCTCAAGGGCTTTGCGTCGCTGCTTTTAACAGCCGCCCTGCTTTTCTTTATTTTTCACGCTACCGGAGCTTTTGATGAAGCCATGCCCAACTATCCTCAGTTTATGAAGGGCAACTCTATCACCGTGGATCAGGATTATTCCACCTGCGCCTGCACCAACTCTCCGCAGTTCGTGCTTAAGACCGATAATGGATATGAGGTGAACTGGAACGGAATACAGTTCAACAATCTCATGCTCTTCACCATTCTCGGCGCCTTCGTCATCGGCGTCCTTTCGGTGCTCGTTGGCGGCTGCCCGCTCAGGCAGCATGTAAAAGCTGCCAGCGGCAATAAAAGCGCGCTTGTGTATCTTGGAGGCTTTTATCTGGGAGTATTGATATACATGCTGTTTTTAAGCGGCTTCTTCAAGACCCTGTTTGAGCCTAAATAGGATATCTTTTTTCACGAGGGCACAGCTTTAACAGGCTGTGCCTTGACAATTTCTCGCCCTTTGCGTTAAAGTATATTTTTGATCGCATTGTATTTATTTTCGTATATTAAGGAGTCATTCATTTTATGGATCTGTTCGAAAAATGCAAGATGGAGCCGCTGGTGCTCGAAATGCGCGAAAAGGGCATATACCCTTATTTTCACGCGCTGGAAACGCGGCAGGACACAGAGGTCATCATGGAGGGCAAGCGCCGCATCATGCTTGGCTCCAACAACTACCTCGGTCTCACCGTAAACGAAGAAATAATCCAGGCGGGTATCGACGCGCTGAAGCAATACGGCACTGGCTGTTCCGGCTCCCGTTTTTTAAACGGCACATTGAAGCTGCATCTCGAGCTTGAAGAAGAGCTTGCCCGTTTTTTGAACAAAGACGCCGTGGCGACCTTTTCAACCGGCTTTCAATCGAATCTCGGCATAATCAGCGCCCTTGTCGGCCGCAACGATTATGTCGTTTGCGACCGTGAAAACCATGCCAGCATCTATGACGGCTGCAAGCTCAGTTATGGCAAAATGCTTCGTTACCGCCACGGCGATATGGACGATCTTCATAACGTTCTTGACGGCATCCCTCAAAGCTCCGGCATACTTATAGTCACCGACGGCATATTCAGCATGAGCGGAGACTTGGCCAAGCTTCCCGAAATAGTGGCGCTCGCCAAAGAGTTCGGCGCGCGCGTTATGGTGGATGACGCCCACGGTCTTGGCACTATAGGCAATGGCGGCCGCGGTACGGCAGATCATTTCGGCCTTGCAGACGACGTCGACATCTATATGGGCACCTTCTCCAAATCCCTTGCGAGCCTTGGCGGTTATGTTGCCGGAAACGCTGACATAATCGATTATATCCGCCACAGCTCGCGCCCCTTCATCTTCTCCGCCTCGATCCCGCCTGCCAACTGCGCCACGGCTCTCGCTTCGCTTCGCTATCTTGAAGCGCATCCCGAGATAGTTGACAAGCTGCGCCATGTTGCGGATCATATGCGCGAAGGACTGCGCGCGAACGGCATCGCCTTCCGCGATTCCATAGCGCCCATTATTCCCATATATACCTATACTCCCGAGGCCACTCTTGAGGTAGCCCGCGAGCTTTATGACAACGGCGTTTATGTGAACACCGTGCTGCCTCCCGCCACTCCCGCCACGGAATGCCTGCTGCGCACCAGTTATATGGCCTCGCATGAGGATGCGCTGCTTGACGAAGCCGTTGGCATCATCGCGCGGGTATTGAAGGAACGGGCATGAGCAGCAGCAAAGTCGCAATAGTTACCGGCGGCAGCAGCGGCATAGGCAAAAGCACGGCCGAGCTTCTGCGTTCCTCCGGCTATATCGTGTATACCCTCTCCCGCCACGAAACAGGCGCGGAAAATCATCTTGCGGCCGACGTTTCAAACGCGGAGCAGATAAAAAGCGCCTTCTCGCGTGTTTTTGACGAGCAGGGCAAAATAGACCTTCTTGTAAACAGCGCGGGCATGGGTATTTCGGGACCGATAGAGCTGACGAGTGAAAATGACGCACGAGCCATATTCGACGCCAACTTTTTCGGCACTCTGAATTGCGTGCAGGCGGCGCTTCCATATCTGCGCAAGTCCGAAAACGCGCATATAGTGAACCTGAGTTCTGTTGCGGCGCCTCTTTCCATCCCGTATCAGGCATTTTATTCCGCCACGAAAGCGGCGATAAACGCTTTGACCAAGTCTCTTTCAAACGAGCTTTCTCATTTCGGCATAAAGGTAAGCGCCGTAATGCCCGGAGATGTGCATACCGGCTTCACCTCTTCCCGCCACAAAACGGCGGGCGGCGAATTATATCCTTTGGCCGATCATGCCGTCGCCGTAATGGAAAAGGACGAGCTTGGCGGCATGACGCCCGAAGTCGTAGCCAGAGTGATACTCAAAGCCGCAACGAGCTCAAATCCGAAGGTACTTTATGTGGCCGGAGGCAAATATAAGCTCTTTTGCCTTATAGAAAAGCTGCTGCCCGCTACGCTTTGCAACAAGCTTGTGGGCATGATATATTCTTGAAAAAACTCTGCTTCCATTTTTTAAACCGCGTTTACGCTCAAGTTGCAGATAATCTTAGAAGCGCCGGAATGATCCGGCGCTTCAAGCATCAAGGCGCATCCGTTTTATGGTTTACAATATCTCAGTTTTCCATCTGTTTCCCCATAAAATATGCGGCTGTTTCACAAACCTTGCGCTCCGTTTCGCCCATATGCGCCTCAGGGTCGCGGCTGAGCATCAGCACAGCACCTATCGCATCGCCCGCGGCCAGTATCGGCACTATCACCTCGGAGGAATACGGCGAGCTGCTCTCATCCGCCGTTACGTCGAGCATACGTCCGTCGCCCGCATTAAGCAAAACACGTCCCCGCTCCTGCATCAGCGACTCAATGTCGGTATGGATAGGCTTATCCACCAGCTCTTTGCGCCCGCCTCCCGCTACCGCGATAACGGTATCCTTATCGCAGATCGCGGCGATATGCCCCGAGGACTGATGCAGCGCCTCCGCATATTCGCGCGCAAAATCGCCAAGCTCGCCTATAGGCGAATATTTCTTGAGTATCACTTCGCCTTCTCGGTCTGTAAAGATCTCCAGCGGGTCGCCCTCTCTTATTCGCAGAGTCCTTCGTATTTCCTTGGGAATAACT
>CAYPAH010000019.1:0-19165 GCA_964408655.1 uncultured Oscillospiraceae bacterium
GACCATTTGTAGAATCTGCGGCACAGCGTCGATCATTCTTTCAACGGGAGATGCGTAATTTGTTGAAAGCAGTCTTACGGTATCGCCGTTTACATATAAGAATCCCATCGGCGTAAGGTTCATGCCGGCTGCGGAAGCCCCTGCAAATGGGTAATCCATCGGGATTTTTTCCATCATATCGCTGCTGCGCTTGACCGGCCCTTCCGACTCGGCGCTGTATTCAGCCCCTCCGGAGATAAAACCCATCGACACTTTTGAAATTGGCAGTATCACTCCGTTTTCTCCCGCCATTACCGGGCTTCCCACAACTGTACTTACGTCAACGATCTCCTTCAGCTTTGAAACCGAGGTCTCCATAATGTTTTCAATCGGATGCGGCATTTTTCTATCCTCGAATCTTTATTTTTTTCCGCTTATACGCGGCAATAATAATTTGCGTTATGCTAAGCTCGAGTATGCTTTCCAGTTTCAACCTGCACTCTCCCTTTGAAAATTCTGGACGCAAAGCATTATAAAACAGAAAATCCTTTGCAACAGCAAGGCCGTTGCCCAATATATCTATAGCCGCTATAAGCATAACTGTATGATATGCGTCATGCTCTATGCCGATCCTGCCCTCGCAGTTTATTCGTATAAGACGCAGGCCGTCGTCAAGGCGAAACACGCGGTGTTTCTTTCTTTTCCTTTTTTCGATAAACGCTCTTACCGCCGGATGTGTTCTTATAACATTTATAACAGTAACTATATTTTTTATTTCAAGCTGCTTTTCCCAGCTTAGCGGAAGCAAAGCAAAAAAACAGCGCAGTTCGATCCTTATATATATCACCCTGCCGCAGATTTCGTACTTTATTATTACCGGCATTTTCCAAAGCACGCCCGCGCACAGGAATGCAAGGAAAAATACAAAAAATAAAAGCATAGTTCTTTCCTTCCAGAAAGCTATGCTTATATAATGCGCTGATCGCCACCGAACTATGAGAGCTACGCCTCCGAAGTATCTTCCTCATCTTCCGGCGTGAACTGAGGAAGCTCCTTGAGCGAGTGCAGGCCGAACTGACGCAGAAAAGCATCCGTAGTGCCAAACATCATCGGACGCCCCACCGCATCCTTGCGGCCAAGCTCTTGAATCATGCCTATCTGTAAAAGCTGATTAACGGAATAATCGCAACGCACCCCTCGAACCGCTTCTATTTCAGATCTTGTAACCGGCTGCTTATATGCGATTATCGAAAGAGTTTCAAGCATTGATTGCGAAAAGCTCTTTGTCTGCGATGGCTGCAAAAGTTTTTCAACTATCGGCGCATATTCACGGTTTGAAACCAACTGCACCGTCTGCTCGGTCATATAAAGCAATATTCCGCGAGCTTCCGTCTCATACTGCTCGCTCATTTTTTGCAGTGTGATCTGCAGCTCTAGCTGCGTCATATCCAATGCGCACATCAGCTCTGCAAACGTCACCGGTTCTCCCGAAACAAACAGTATGCATTCTATAATGGAAAAGTTCTTGTCCTGCATTCCCTGCTCCTTATTCATCCGCGTATTCTTCGTCGGTATCGTCTTCAAGTAGATTAATCGCCGTTATATTTATCGGCCCATACTGTATATCCTGCTCAGCGCTGACCTCGTTTCGTTTGAGCATGTCCATAAGCGCCATCATCGTGACTATTATTTCAAGCTTTGTGGCCGAGCCCTCAAACAGCTCTTCAAATCTCATGCTTCTTCTTTCGGCAAGCAGTTCTCTTATCTTGCGAAGCTGTTCGCGAATGGTATAAGCATCCGCGCGCACCTTTTCCTGAGGAGAGCGCCCGGTGCGATCCTGCACCTTGCTCAACACCGTCAAAAGCGCGTCATATAGGCTGTCAAGATCAGAAGAGAGTATCTCATATTCCTGCGGCGGTAAAACCACCTCTTCAGGCAGCCTTGTATAGCAGCCGCTATTTTTCTCCTGCAACTGCGCAAGCTGTGAGCTCAATTCTTTAAAGGCTTTGTATTCGCGAAGCTGCCGGATAAGCACGACCTCCGGATCCTCTTCTTCTTCGTCCTCTTTAGGCGGCCTTGGCAGCAGCGAACGCGATTTGATATATAGAAGAGTAGCGGCCATTGTAAGGAACTCACTGGCCATATCCATATCCAACTCTTCAACATTTTGCATATATGAAAGATATTCCGCCGTTATCTGCGAAATAAAGATATCCTTTATATCCACTTCAGCCTTTTCTATAAGATGCAGAAGCAGATCGAGAGGGCCGTCAAATTGTGTAAGGTGTACTTCGTATGCCATCGTTTATGCCACGCCGAAAATCCACGCATAAAATGAGATTATCGCGCCGGATACGCCGAAAACGGCAAACGACATAACGCCGGTAAGTATGCGTGTGACCACAAGAATAATCAATATCCAAGAGCCGTAACGCTCCATCCACATAAAGGGTGCGGGGCCGAGTTTGCGAATAAGTAAGCATTCGAGCACATGAAAGCCGTCCAGCGGGTATATAGGTATAAGATTAAACAGGCACAAGCCGATATTCAATGAATAAAACACGGTCATAAAGCGCATGAGTATCTCATTGTAAAATCCAAGCTTTAATATTAAAAAGTAGTATATGCCCATTGTTATGAAGGCTAAAACAAAATTCGTAGCGACGCCCGCAAGCGAAACTATGATCTCATCCCTTCGGGGACGCTCAAAATTGCGGGGGTTTATTGGCACCGGCTTAGCCCAGCCAAAGCGGAAGATCATAAGAAAAAGCAGACCCATCGGATCGATATGATGCAGCGGGTTAAGCGTCAGCCTTCCGTTTGCCTGCGCCGTGGGATCGCCGAGCTTATATGCGGCGAAAGCATGAGCCCATTCGTGAAAAGAAAGGGCAAGAAGTATTGAAGGTATAAGGAAAATAGCGTCTTGCAGCATACCCTGCAAATAGCTTATGATAAAACTCAATGCACATACTCCCATTATTAGTATTCCTGCTTATTATACGCCAAAGCAAAAATGTATGCAATGAGTTCGATCCATAAGCTTTGTCGCCCCGCTACTGATGCAGAAAGCTGCCTATCATTCTTGAAAGATAATCGCGCCACGCAGCCTTTTCTATATCGCTGCTTACAGTCAGGTCTACGCGCGCAAGTATTCCACCGTCGGCGTCTAAATATGTGATCTTTCCCATGATCTCTCCCGCTCTCACGGGAGCGCTAACGCTTTCCGGAACCTCCGCTTTTTCCGTGTACGCGCCCTCCCCTTTAGGAAGTACAACGCAGAGCTCGTTTGCAGCTATCAGCTCGCAATCCGTTTGTGTGCCGCCTATCACGGGTATGTCTTTATACAACACCTCTCCCTTTTTTGCCAGATTTTTTGTCTCATAAGCCGCAAACGCATATTCGAGCAAAGCCTTGGCGACCTTTGCTCGTTCCGCCGCGTTTTTTGCGCCCAGCACCGCGCACACAAAGCTGTTTCCGTCTCGCTCCGCCGAAAACACACCGCAATATCCCGACTGAGCGGAGGAGCCCGTGGCGACCCCGTTTGTGCCTTTGCAGGTCTTAATCAGTTTGTTTGCGCTTGCCATTTCCGTAAGCAGGCCGGAATCATGCTCCAGCGTTTCATAATAAAGCCCGCTGTATGTGAGAAAGCTTTCGCTTTTAACGAGCTCCGCCCCGATCTTCGCAAGCTCATATGCGCTTAGCTGCACGCCCTGTCCCATCCGGTCAGAATAAACGGCGTTTGATCCTATATCCGCAAGTCTTTGATTCAGGCTTGAAATAAAAACGTCGTCAGAGGGCGTCACGGCCTCAGATAAGGCATATATGGCGTCGCCCGCCGTTATCATTATTGCGCTTTTTAAAAGTCCGGCTATAGATATTTTCTCTCCGCTGCTCAAAAAAGCCGTAGGGCCTTTTACCGCCGCCGCCTCTGAGCTGACGCTGACGCTCTGCTCCGGCGATATCCCGCCTTTGTCAGCCTGCTCGCAGGCAAGCAGCAGCGCAGGCAATCTAAGCAGTCCTGCCGCCTCAGCCGCTGTGTTTCCCTCGTGTTCGATAAGTATGGCGCCGCTGCCCGCTTCTATCAGACAAACAGCTTTTACTTCTCCAATATCTACCGGCGATTCCTTTTCCGCATAGGCCACAGCCGGCAAAAAGGCCATCAGCGCCGAAAGCAGCGCGGCGGTCATAATTTTACGCATAAAAATACCCTCCCGTCTGATACATAGTATTATGACGAGAGGGTATAAAGAAGCACTATTTAAGTTTTTTCAAGAATGAGTTCCCGCTTTCCCATGAGCTTCCCGTAAGATAATCATAAACAGTGGAACCGATGTCCGCAAAGCTGTCCAAAGTGCCAATATCCACTCCGCCCTCAAGTGAAGAAGCGTAAACCAAAAGAGGAATGTATTCACGGGTATGATCCGTGCCCGGGTGCGTCGGGTCGCAGCCGTGATCGGCTGTTATCATCAGCAGGTCTCCTTCCTTCATCGCCCGCATCAATTCAGGCAGCCGTTTGTCGAAATATTCCAACGCTGCCGCATAGCCTTCAACATCGTTTCTGTGGCCATATAGCATATCGAAATCGACAAGGTTCGTGAATATAAAGCTGCCTTCGTCATTTTTAACATAATCAAGCGTTGCGTTGAAACCATCCACATTGTTCTTCGTGTGATTCACAATGTCTATGCCGCTCTTGCAAAAAATGTCTTCGATTTTTCCAACTCCGATAGTTGTAAGACCTTTTTTGCTAAGCGCGTCAAGCACGGTTTCTTGTATGGGGGGCACTGCGTAATCCTTTCTGTTTTCAGTTCGCTTATATCCGTTTTCCGCGCTGATGAATGGTCTTGCTATCACCCGTCCCACAAGATCGTCTCCGGTAAGCATTTCTCTGGCTATGCCGCATATACGGTAAAGCTCTTCAAGCGGTATAACATCCTCATGGGCGGCTATCTGAAAAACGCTGTCCGCCGAGGTATATACGATGGGCTTTCCAGTGCGAACATGCTCGTCGCCAAGGCGCTGGATGATCTCCGTGCCGGAGGCTACGCAGTTGCCAAGAGTGCCGCGGCCTATTTTCTTTTCGAACTCATTTATAATGCGCGCGGGAAATCCGTCAGGATATGTCTTAAAGGGCGTTTTCATTATTATGCCCATCATTTCCCAATGGCCGCAGGTAGTATCCTTGGCATGAGTCTTTTCGGCCGCGCGGGCAAAACTGCCCCGTATATTATCCTTCCATTCCGGCAATCTCGCATCCGCGATCCTGCTTAATCCCAGCGCATACATATTGGGCAGATCGAGCTTTCCCCGCTTTTGATATATATTGCCGAAGGTGTGCGCGCCGGCGTCGCCAAAGTCGGCGGCGTCCGGCAAAGCGCCGATCCCGGCGCTGTCCAGCACTATCAATATTACTCTTTTCTTCATTGCCAGCTCCTTTTTGATTTCTTATGTAATCGTATCATTTTGCCTTTTCCGCGTCAATCGGCAAGCGTAATATACGGAATGAGTATAGATTGCATCAGCGTTATGATAACGAGGCTTTTGCAAATTGAAGCATACGGCCTTCCCTCTCTTAAGGAGTTCTTCATGTTTTCGGGCATTATAAAGCAAAATATTCTCAGCATTATTCCCGCCATCCCGTTTATCGCAGTTAAAAGCAAAAGAAGCATTATCCACGCCTCGCCGTGATGAAACAGCAGTTCGCTTATAGAAAATCCTAATACGAAGCTTTCCGCGCTCAAGGCTCCTATCGCAGGCAGCATACGCATTCCTCCCCCGTTTCCGTAGACCGCCGCACTCGTTAGCATCACCTGCCAAGCCGCAGCGCCCAGCACGGGCGGCAGCGACAATGGCAAAGCCGAAGCCATATGCGGCGAAAACGCCGACATGCCTTCGGCAAAAAAAAACATATTCGTATTCATTCCCGATATGAAATTCAGCACCACAAAAAACACGCTTGCGGCAAAACGGTAGGGGCGGCGGCTAAGCGTTGATAGAAACGGGCCGCGTTCGATCTCATACATATATGTTCCTCCAACAATATGATATGTAGAGAGAAACACTCTGATGTATAGACCGTTTAGATTTGTTTTACGCGAATGACTATGCGCTCGCAGAGCATAGCGATAAATTCCTTGCAGGTTGGTGCTCCGCTGTGGCAATTCACAGTATAGCCGAAAAGCTTATGCTGCACCTCCACACTGCCGTGATTCCATGCGTATTCTATGGCCGTGCGGATATTCCGGTCTACGGATTTCCACGATGTATTATATTTTTCCGCAATGTACGGAAACAATTCAGTCGAAATATTAGGTATCCTTCCCCCATGCTCTATGCAGTATATCGTTGCGCACTTGATATATTCATAACCCTTCAAATGCGCGCCTATACCAAGCAGGCGCATATAGTTAACTATCCATTCTTCTATCTTTATATCGACCTCTTTCTTAGTTGACGGCGCTTTGCCTGAAGAGTTTTTCTTTGCGTTTACCGTGTCAAAGATACGGGAATAAACCGAAAGCGCATCGATCGGCTTATAGAAGAAATATGTTACGCCCATATCTATCGCCTGCTGAATAATTAGCGTGTCAAGATAAAATGGCGTAGTGGCAAAGATCATTGCGCTGCCGCGTATATCCCGCTCGTTGATTACGCGCAGAATTTCCATGCCGTCCATTCTGGGCATTATCATGTCGAGTATAGCTATATCGGGTTTAAACTCTCTGAAGGCGCCTATGGCGTTTTCGCTGTTCGTCACATAGGGCAAAACTTCAAAAAGACCCGATTCGGCAAAATGTTTGCCCAGTTCTTCTGCATACTGCAAATTATCATCAATTATTAAGACTCTTTGTGTTGCCATAATAGTATTATAGCAAAAGCGAATGTTAAAAAAAATAAGATTATGTAGAAATCATAGAATTATACATCCATTCTGCGTAAATTGCGTAACCTTTTTTGGGATCATTGACAAAAACATGCGTTACTACCCCCGCAAGACGTCCGTTTTGTATAACGGGACTGCCGCTCATGCCCTGCACTATGCCTCCTGTAACTTCCAAAAGCTCGGGATCGGTGATTTTAAGTATCATGCTTTTCGTCCCCTCCGCCTCCTGCGGAAAGGTTCTTACTATTTCGCAGGAAAAAGCGCGCACTCCATTTTCATCTATGGTCGATAATATCTGCGCTTCGCCTTCTTTTACTTCATCCGTATAAGCAAGCGGAATGCTCTCTTGATATAAGCCATGCATATTCGCTGTGCTCAAGCTTCCAAAAATACCGTTCCCCGTGTTGTTCTCTATGCTTCCAAGCTCTTTCTTGAATGATGAGAATGCTCCATGCAGTTCCCCAGGTATGCCCTGCATTCCATATGAAACGCCTATAACATCAGCCAAAGATATACCGCCTTCCCCTATTTCAAGCAGCGAGCCCGTGTCTACATCCGTAACGGGATGTCCCAATGCGCCAAAGCACAGGCTTTCTTTATCATAAAATGAAAGCGTGCCTATTCCCGCCGTGCTGTCTCTGACCCACATTCCCAGCTTATAAAGCTGATCTTCCGCCGCGCGTTTAGGCTTGATAAGCAGTTCGCGCTCCTGCCCGTTACGGCTTATCGTCACGTTTAAGCTTCCCTCCGCTTGCGCACAAAGCGCCGATAGGTGCGCCGCGCTTTCCACCTGCGCCCCGTTTATGCGCATAATCATATCTCCCGCTTTTATCCCCGCCGCCTGAGCCGGAGAAGACATTTCTCCCCCGGATGATAAAAAAGCGCCCACTCCGACCACCAAAGCGCCTGGCAAATGCAAGGTCACGCCTATCGCCTGCCCGCCGGGAACAAGATATATCCGTTCTCTGTAATGCACATCGATGCGCCCGATGGTCAAATTCTGAAACAGCTTCACCCGCATCATAAAGCTATCGTCCTGCCGCAATCTTTCATCGCTGCTGCTTCTTACGGGAAAAGCGGGGATATCAAAAGAGATCGGCGAAGGAGCAGCGCTCAGCGGAAGGGCGTCCAGATCATCAGTTATATAGATCTCGCTCGGAAGCTCCGCCAAAAAGCGCGCCTGTTCGCTCATGTTCAGCAGGCATAAAAGCAGGCACAAGGCTATCCCCGTTTTTTTCAATCCGCCATTCTTTTTCAAAACAACCTCACAAATAAAAATCACTGCGATCGATGTTCGCAGTGATTAGCCTGTGTTTGTTTGCGTTCGGGTATGCCAGACAATTTATACATATCATGCTTATTTTTTGTCATCGCCGCTTTTCCGCAAGCGCTCTTTATCCTTTCGTGAAGCTAAAAGAAGCTCTTTCGCATGTTCTCTGCCAAGCTCTGAATCGGCTTCGCCGCTCATCATGGCGGAAAGCCTCGATATACTTTCGGCGTCGTTAAGACGGCGCACGTTTGTGTGCGTGCTTTGCCCGTCGTCTTTCTTTTCCAGCAAATAATGCACATCCGCCATAGCCGCTATCTGCGGCAAATGCGTTACGCATAATATCTGATGTTTTCCCGCTATCGATACCATTTTTTCGCCCACCACGGAGGCCATCTTTCCGCTTATTCCCGTATCGATCTCATCAAATATCAAAGTCGGCATCTCGTCGCGATCCGCGATTATCGTCTTAAAGGCAAGCATAATGCGCGAAAGCTCGCCGCCGGAGGCCACTTTTGCAAGCGGTTTTAAAGGTTCTCCAGGATTTGCGCTCAAAAGGAATTCCATCTGGTCTTCGCCGTTTGGTGAATACAGCGGCGCGTCCTGCTTTGAAAACTCCACAGAAAAGCAGGCTTTGGGCATTCCCACCTCGGCAAGCTGCAATATCATTTGCTTTTGCAGCTTTTCCGCCGCCGCCTTGCGTATCGCGCTCAGTTCCTTCGCAGCCTTAAGATATTTATCAGCCGCC
This sequence comes from uncultured Oscillospiraceae bacterium, assembly GCA_964408655.1. GTDB lineage: Bacteria > Bacillota > Clostridia > Christensenellales > CAG-138 > JAQVRG01. The sequence goes on from CAYPAH010000019.1 coordinate 8,878, forward strand.
TCTTTTATCCTCTTTTGCAAGGTCTCTCTTTCAGCCGCGGCGTTGGCTAAGGCTTGCAGCTTTTCTTTGGCCTTTTCACAATATTGCAATATGGCGGGAATACTTTCTCCGTATTTTCTTTTGAATAGTGCGATCAGATCAAGCCGTCTTTCTATTTCATTAAGGCGCTCCGCGTCAAATTCAAAATCGTTTTTGCAGTCCCTGAGCGTATAGCTTATATCCTCCAAGGCATAATATGCGTCCGCCATACGCGAAGCAAGCGCCTCGTATTCCTGGTCGAATGAGCCGATCCCCTCGATATCACGCTTCGCGGTTTGCAAGCGCTGCAAAATGCCTTGATCTTCATTCAATAGCGCATATCCGCTCTCCATCGCCGTCATTATTTTTTCGGCGTTCATAAGAAGAGAACGTTCTTTTAAAAGAGCTTCTTCTTCATCGACTTGAAACTTTGCCGCTTCTATCTCGTTTATCTGGTAGCTTAAAAGATCAGTCTCTCTCGCCCGTTCTTCATCGGACATCATTACCGTCTTGCCTTGAAGAAGCAGCTTATGATAGTTGGCCGCTGTCTCCTGCGTCGCGGCTTTTGCAGGCGCAAGCGTTTCGGCTTCGGCGCAAAAATCCAAAAAATCTATATGCGTCGCCGGATTTAAAAGCGTCTGGTGCTCATGCTGTCCGTGTATATCGATCAAACGGTCGGAAACCGATTTTAATACGGCAAGCGAGATAAGCGTGCCGTTTATTCTGCATAAGTTTTTGCCTGTCGTTGAAATTTCTCTTGATAGAATTATCGAATCATCATCGCGCTCAATGCCGTTTTCTTCTAGTATATCCTCGAGCAGCTTATCGTTAATATCTGAAAAATGAGCTTCTACCCTTGCCTTCTGCGCCCCATGCTTAATAAGCTCGCGGCTTGCCCGCTCGCCAAGCACCAGATTAACAGCGTCTATGACTATGGATTTTCCGGCTCCGGTCTCGCCCGTGAGAATATTCAGTCCGTCGCTGAATTCCATATCGAGCTCATCAATAAGCGCGACATTGCCTATGCATAGTTTTTGCAGCATTATATTGCTCCTAGTTCTTCATCATATCCCGGAATTTTTCGATAAGGCGCTGTATGTCGCCATCTTCGCTTACGGCGACAAAGATCGTGTTATCGCCAGCGATAGTGCCGACTATCTCCTTCCAGTTAAGAGAATCGATAGCCTCGGTAGCGGCGTTGGCCGTACCTGTCATCGTCTTTATGACTATAAGATTGCCCGTTGAATTTATCGACAGCGCGGAATGGGCAAATATGCTGATGAACCGTTCCTGTCTTCCGGTTTCCGCTTTATCAACGGTAGCATATTTATAGCTGCCGTCGGAGGCCAAAACCTTGATGAGGCGCAGCTCCTTGATATCTCTTGATACCGTAGCCTGCGTCACCTCGATGCCGCGCTCACGCAAACGGCGAGCCAGATCCTCCTGAGTTTCCACATCACCCTGAGTGATTATATCGAGAATGACGGAATGTCTCTTGGTCTTCACTTTTCAGCCCCCTTAAAACTTTTTCGGTCAGGAAAGTCTTTCCTTTATCAAATTATAAAAATTCCGTTTTCTTATGCGGACAAAGCCCACCTTTTCCTCCGCGTGGCAAATGTCTATCACGTCTCCCTGCTTTATTCCGGAAACATGGATCCCGTCCACCGCCACCTTTGCCTTGGCGTCTACCGTTATCCTTATTTCAACATTAGGTGAAGCAATGATCGGCCTGCACGTCAAGGAATGCGGACAAATAGTAGTAAGCACCACGGCGTCCAGTCCCGGGGCGATCACAGGCGCTCCCGCAGAAATAGAATAGCCCGTCGCTCCCGTAGGCGTGCTTACAACAAGGCCGTCTGCATAGACCTTTCCGGCGTCCGCTCCATCTATCATGGTCTGTATGCCTATTACGCCCGAGTAGCTTTCTCTATAGATAAGTATATCGTTAAGGCAAAGACACGAATCTCCTCCGTTTATGCGGCAGGAAAGCATACTGCGATTATCCAGTTCGAAGCGTTCTTCTTTTATTGAGGATAAAAGCATATCCAGCTCGTCCACCGTTGCTTCGCTCAAAAAACCGACCCGACCCATATTCACGCCGCAAAGTGGCGCTTCAAAACGCGCCGCGTCGCCCGCAGCCCTGAGTATCGTTCCGTCTCCGCCGAATGCCAATATAAAATCGGGAGCCTCATCATCAAAGCCTTTCATGCCGCTTAAGCTTTTCAGCTCTTCCGCAGCCACACATTTAAAGCCCATTTGAGCAGCCTTTTTCGCGGCCGCACAAACCGCCTCAACCAGATCTTTTCGTTGCGGATTCGTAAAAAATCCCATACATGGCTTCGTCATAAGGCATCTTCTCCCTGTTGTTCATTTTATTATAGCCCTTCGGCTATTTCAAGCAAAAGAATCCCCTTCCTTAAGCTTCTATATGATCCAGCTCGCTATGGGCGGCGTCAGCCACCGCCTGCGGATCGATCTCTGTGCGCTCAAAGCCCTCCTCGCACTTTTCAAGTATCATCAAAAACTCGATATTCCCCTTTGGGCCTTTTATCGGCGAATAGTCTATTTCTTTTACATCGAAGCCGGTGTCGAAAGCGAAATCCACCGCCCCCTTTAGAACCTGAGAATGCACGCTTTTATCTCTAATGACCCCGTTTTTACCGACCTTTTCCCGTCCGGCCTCAAACTGCGGCTTTACCAGCACCACTGCCCGCGCCCCGGTCACAAGCACTTCAAAAAGTTTTGGAAGGATCAGCCGGATAGATATAAACGAAACATCCACCGAGGCAAAGTTCGGCGCTTCAGCAAACCATTCTGCCGAGAGATTTCTGGCGTTTGTGCGTTCCATAACCACAACTCTCTCATCTCCGCGCAGCCTCCAATCGAGTTGTCCATAGCCAACATCTATAGCATATACTTTTTTCGCACCATGCTGAAGCATACAATCGGTAAAGCCTCCGGTAGACGCTCCGATATCGAGAGCAACCGCTCCGCAAAGATCAAGCCCATACTTATCTATCGCTTTTTGCAGCTTTAGTCCTCCGCGGCTTACAAAGGGATTCGTGTCGCCTCGAATAGTTAATACAGAGTCAACCGGCACGGTCTCCCCGGGCTTATCTATGCGAACCTCCTGCAAATAGACCGTTCCTGCCATTATCTGCGATCTTGCCTTTTCACGGCTGTCACTCAGTCCAAGTTCAACAAGTCTTATGTCCGCCCTTGTTCCCTTCATACTTTTTCCTTTCCACAGCGCAGCAATACCTCTCGTATCGCTTCTTGCGTCAAAGCGCATATCCCGTCCTGCGCCAAGATGGAGGCGTGCTTCACCGGCTCTTCCGGCACGCCCATATTGATTACCTTTATTCCCTGCAATTCCGTCCCTAGCTGTGCGCCAAATCCGTGCTGCGCAAGTCCATCCTCAATGGTAACAACAGTTTTGCAGCTATTTTTGATCCTTTTTAGCATTTCTTCATCCATGGGACGAATAAACGCGGCGTTGACGAGCCCCAGATCCAAACCCTCACAGGCCTTTTCAGCTTCGCTTAGCAGTCGTCCGCTCGCTATCACCGTAAGCTCTTTCAAGGGTCGAAGCTCATTCCATTTGCCGATATTAAGCGCGATATTCTCTTCTCCCTTTGGCAAAGGCTCTCGCGAATAACGAATCGCAACGGGAGAATCCTGCGTGAAAGCCATGCTTATCATTTCGCGCAGTTCCGCCTGCGTAGACGGCGACCATATCTGAATATGCGGCATGGAAAGCAAAAACGCTATGTCGTAAACGCCCTGATGCGTTTCTCCGTCCTCGCCCACAAGCCCCGCTCTATCAACACAAAAGAGAACCGGCAGCTTTTGCAGGCATACATCGTGTAGTATCTGGTCATACGCGCGCTGCAAAAAAGAAGAATATACCACGACTGCCGGGCGCATTCCGCCTGCCGCCAAGCCCGCCGCCATAGTCACCGCATGTTGTTCGGCTATGCCAACGTCAAAAAATCTGTCGGCAAAAAGCTCGGAAAAGCATGTCAGTCCTGTGCTGATAGGCATTGCCGCGCAAACGGCGGCGATATTTTCATTTTGCTTCGCGGCTTCACAAAGCGCCTCTCCGGCAACGCAGGAATTGCTCACGCCTTTACTGCCGTTCGTTGTTCCCGTTGCGACGTCAAATTTACCTATGCCGTGGAATTTTTCCGGAAACTTTTCCGCGGGAGGATAACCCTTTCCCTTTTTTGTGACAACATGTATTATCACAGGGCGTCCAAGCTCTTTTGCGCGTGAAAACACTTCCTCCATCTCGGCAATATTATGCCCGTCCACCGGCCCCCAGTATTTTATGCCAAAGTCCTCAAAGAACACATTGTTTGGCAGCAGAAAATACTTGATCCTATCCTTGAATCTTGATAAGCTTTCAGAAAGCTTTTCGCCGTTGCGAAAATACCGCGTGATTATGGATTCCGTCTTTTTCTTAAAGTTCAGATATCCCCTGCTGCTTCGCACCTCGTTTAGATGCTTGCTTATCGCGCCCACATTACGGGATATAGACATATTATTATCGTTAAAAACTATGATGAGCGGCAACTCGGACTGTCCAAGATCATTGAGCGCTTCAAAAGCCATTCCGCCCGTTAAAGCTCCGTCGCCTATCAAAGCCACGACCTTCGAGAGATCGCCATGCAGTCTCATAGCGCGCAAAATGCCAAGCGCAGCCGATATAGAGGTGCTTGAATGCCCGGTATCAAAAACGTCATATGGCGATTCGGCTCGTTTGGGAAAGCCGCTCAAGCCGCCTTCGGTGCGGATCGTTGAAAATGAAGCGGCGCGTCCAGTCAAAAGCTTATGCACATAAGCCTGATGGCCTACGTCAAAAATTATTTTATCCTGCGGGCAATCAAAAACGCGATGCAGCGCAAGAGTCAATTCAACAACGCCAAGATTCGAAGCCAGATGCCCTCCGTTAGCCGCTGTGGTTTCGATAAGCTTTTCCCTTATTTCATCACACAGCGCGGAAAGCTCAGCTCCGTTCATGGTTTTTATATCCTTTGGCGATGTTATTTTATCCAATATAAAATCGCGCATTATCAGCAGCTCCGTCCAAAGGTATCGTCTATCAGGGCGTGAAAATAATCCGCGCACTCGGATAAGGGTGATAAGGCTTCACGCGCCTTCGCGCTCGTTTGTTTTGCCAGCTCCTTTGCCTTTTCCAATCCATATAAGCTCACATATGTAAGCTTTCCCTCGGCCGCGTCCTTGCCGACGGATTTTCCAAGCAAGGCCGGATCGCCCTCGGCGTCCAGAATATCATCTGTTATTTGAAACAAAAGGCCGTATTCTTCGCCAAAGCTGCTAATAGCAAAAAGCTCCTGCTCAGACGCATTCGCCACCTTCGCTCCCGCTATCAGCGCGGCCTTTAGCATAGAGCCCGTCTTGTGACTATGGATATATTTTAAAAGCTCCGCATTCATGTTTGGATTGTTTTCATTTTTCAGATCGCTGAATTGTCCTGCTATCATTCCGCAAACGCCCGCACCCTGCGCGATGGCGTAAATCGCTTCAAAATAGTGCGGATTGCCGCTTTGATAGCGCAGACCCGCCTCAAGCATTATTTCAAACGCATATGAAAGCAGGCCGTCGCCAGCGAGCACGGCAATGCCCTCGCCAAAAACTTTATGATTCGTAGGCCTGCCCCTGCGATAATCATCATTATCCATGCAGGGCAGATCGTCATGTATAAGCGAATAAGTGTGTATCATTTCTATGGCGCAGGCAAGCGGCAGCGCCGCTTCGCACTCGCCGCGCAGCATATCGCAGGCCGCCAGAAGCATACAGGGGCGCAGTCTTTTTCCACCGGCGCTCACGCTGTATGCCATGCATTCAAGCAGTTTTGGATCGAGCGCGGAGGATGAAAGATATTTCCCCAGTTGAGCCTCTACCATCGCCTTATACTCGTGTTGCGTCATTTCTTTTCTCCGTCGCTTTCCTCCACGACTTCAAGCCGTTTTTCATATGAATCAAGCAGGCTTTGGCAGTGCTTGGTCAAGACTGTTCCCCGCTCATACAGCTTCATCATTTCATCCAACGAAACATTTCCCGCCGAAAGTTTAGCCAGCAGCTCTTCAAGCTCTTTAATAGCATCTTCAAAAGACAGCTTCATTATTATTCGTTCCTTTCCTGTACTGCGCTTATATTAGCGCTCGCCATGCCATCGTTGAAAACTATCTCCACCGAGTCTCCGGAGGATAATGCTTTAGACGATCCCAGATAGTGTCCGTCACGCCGTATCATCGTATAACCGCTTTCCATAACACGCCTCGGAGAGAGCGCTTCGCAGCGTCCGCTTAATTCGTCGAGCTTGTGCGAGCAGGACATAAGCATCGTTCTGATCTCCATTCCAAGCATCTCGGCCTGTCTATCCAAATCAGCGCGCAATACACGCAGGCGGTGCTTAGGTTCCGCCAATGCCGCGGAGTTCTCGTAGCCCGCTATGCGATCCCGCTCCTGTTCGATTCGCTTTTTGCTTGAATATAAAAGCTTTTCCTGACGTTCTTTCAAAAAAGAAGTCAGCGCCGCATATTCAGGAACGCACAATTCAGCCGCCGCCGAAGGCGTAGGCGCGCGGTAGTCCGCCGCATAATCTGCAATAGACTCGTCGCTCTCATGTCCAACAGCGCTGATAACAGGTATCTTGCTTTCATATATGGCTCTTGCCACAACTTCCTCATTAAACGGCCAAAGATCTTCAATGCTTCCGCCGCCGCGCCCAACGATCAGCACGTCCGCGCGTTTCATCCTGTTCATTTCCCGTATTCCATCGGCTATCTTCTCCGCCGCGCCCGGTCCCTGCACGGGAACAGGATAAAGAAGTATAGGCATTTGCGGAAATCTTCGTCCAGCCACGTTTTCTATGTCGTGAATAACGGCTCCCGTAGGCGAAGTCACGACCCCAATGCATTTGGGAAGCATAGGCAGCGCCTTTTTATGCGCCGCATCGAAAAGCCCCTCCGCGGCGAGTTTTCCCTTCATCAGCAAAAACTGCCTGTATAATTCGCCTTCGCCCTCCGGCTTTATGTTCTCCGCATATAGCTGATATTGTCCGTCTCTTACAAATAGCGATACGCTTCCATATACTACTACCTGCATTCCATCCCTCAGTTCGCATCTGAGGTTCATCGCCTTTGCCCGAAACATCACGCAACGTATCAGCGCGGCCTCATCCTTTAAAGAAAAATAAAGGTGTCCCGATGAATGCCTCTTAAAGCCGCTTATTTCTCCTCGCACACCTATATATTGCAGCAGGCTTTCCCGCCGCAACAGGCCGCTTACATATTCATTCAGTTGTGAAACGCGAACAATGTATTCATCGCCCATCAGCTTTATTTTCCGCCGCCTCCACAGTATTGTCCATAAGCATGGTTATAGTCATAGGGCCTACGCCGCCCGGCACAGGGGTAATATACGAAGCCAACTCAGAAACGTTTTCAAAGTCCACATCTCCGCGCCACTTCCCGTCGACCTTGCTCTGCCCTACGTCTATAACCACGGCGCCCTCTTTTACCATATCCGCCGTTATCAGATTGCACTTGCCAACAGCGCTGATAAGTATGTCGGCTTTTTTAGTAACGTCGCCCAGATTTTCCGTTTTAGAATGACATATCGTAACCGTGGCGTCGTTGTGAAGCATAAGCAGCGCTGTAGGCTTGCCCACCAGATTGCTTCGGCCGACCACAACGGCCTCCTTGCCGCGAATATCTATTCCCGTCTCCCTTACCAAAGCCAACACGCCCTTGGGGGTGCAGGGAATAAAACCGTCGCGTCCCGTTATCAAAGCTCCCGCATTCTGCGTATGCAGCCCGTCCACATCCTTGCGGGGATCAATGTGCGATAATACACGGCTCGCGTCCACGCCCTCCGGCAGGGGAAGCTGAACGAGTATTCCGTGAACGCTTTCGTCTTTGTTGAAGCCTTCTATCAAATCGATTATCTCGCTTTCGCGCATATCGGCTTCCTTATGTTCGATAATCACATCTATGCCAAGCTGTTTGGCTTTTTTCCCTTTATTATTTACATATACCTCTGATGCGGGATTGTTCCCGATAAGTATGACGGCCAGCTTAGGCGTAAAGCCCTTTTCCTTTAAAGCCTGAATGCGTTCCTTGATGCGTTCGCAGGTCTTTTCCGCCAGAAGACGGCCGTCAATAATCTGTGCCTTCATAAATCTCCACCTTTTCATGTTCTCGTTGCATACATATTCAAGTTATATTAGCACATGGCGCTCTCCGCCGCAACCGCACATTTCATTTTTTCCATAGTATGCAACGAAAAACGCCGCTTATCAGCGGCGTTAAAACATGCATAGCTATAACTTTTTTGTTATCCGTCCATTCGCTTTGCCAAAGTGCCGAGCATTCCGTTGATATACGCTGACGATCTTTCGCCGCCAAATTCCTTTGCAAGCTCAACAGCCTCGTTTATAGACACGCTAAGAGGAATATCCTCTCTGTATTTCATCTCAAAAATAGCGACCCGAAGAATAGATAGATCCACCTTTGGCATACGCTCTATCTTCCAGCTTATAGACAAATCGCCTATCAGCTCGTCTATCTCGTCTTTTTTTTGCTCTATGCCATCTAAAACAGCCTGAGCATACGCAATATCCTCCTGCGAAGGATCTTCGCTTATGCCCGACTTTTCCAAAACAGCCTCATAGGTGTCTTCTCCGCCCGCAAGCTTTGCGAACGCCAACTTCATTGCGACCTCTCGCGCAGTTTTCCTGCTCATCCTTGGTGCTTATCCTCGCTCCCGGCTTATTTCTTAAAAATTGTTTGAATTATTCCTTTTATGCTTTCTTTGCCGCCATTATCTAAAAGCATACCGATAAAATAGCATACCGCTACGATGACAAGCAAAAGCAAGGTGCGCCAAAAGCCTAGCGTCAACAGCAATACCGTTAGCAAAATGCCGATAGCCACAGCCAATATACGCCACTTATACCGCTCAATAAAAGCCTTGATATCTTCCATATTTCCTGCTTTCGTATCGATTATTCGCCCGCCGGTATTATCGTTATGTCTACTCCGGCCACATGTATTCCGCAAGCCTTTTCAAGATGAGCGCTCAACCCTTCCTGTATGGCGGATATCTCCTCCGCTATATCGGCCTTCGGATCAAAAGATAATTTCAGATGTATCGAAGCGCCTTCAGCCCTCGACGAAACGTCGCTCTGGCACGAAGTTATGGCCGGACGTTTCTTGCAATATTGCTGGATAATAGTGTCAACAGCCGCAGCCGAGATCTGCAGCGAGCCGTTTTCGCCCTTGCGTATCAAAAGCGAAGGACATTCGTTTGCCGCATCGCGCTTAATTAAAAACGCATACAACACGCGAAGAGGCAAAGCGGCAAGCAAAACTCCCGCAAACGCGAACATCACAGAGTGCAAAAAACCACCGTTCGCATAAAGCAGAATGTCGCTTACCCGCTGTGCGTCAATAAGCCGAAGCGCCATACAAAAGAACATGACGCCCGTCAATAATATCAGCAGAGCCAAACACACAAGCAAAAGCTTGTCCCAAGCGCTTCGTTTCATCTTAATTCTCAGCCGTTTTGTTTTATTCTTCTTTTATTTCTTCCGCGCTCGCAGTTTCAACCTTTTCCGGCTTCTGAGGCTTTTCAAAGGCAATTGACTGCACATATATGTTTACCTGCGCCACGGAAAGACCCGTCATCGTCTCTATGGAATTTTTGACGTTGCTCTGTATCTGCTTGCAGACCTCCTGGATCTTGCAGCCGTATTTCACGGAAATCGTCATATCTACGGTGGCAATATCGTTATTAACGTCAACCTTAACGCCCTTAGTGTAGTTTTTCTTTCCGAGTTTTCCGGTCAGCTCTTCCATTACACCGCCAGTAAGTCCGACGACGTTTTCCACTTCTGTGGCAGCCAAGTTAGCGATCGTAGCTATGACATCATTGGCGAAGATGATTTTCCCACCCTCATTTTGTGCGATATCAACACTGATCTCCTTTTCCATAACCGTACCTCCTCGTACAATATTTATGCTTATTATAGCAGAATTCCCGTCGCCTGTATAGCGCCGCATGATTTTGAAGCAGAAATTTCATAATTTGCCTGATTTAACTCACGCTCAGTTTACGCTTAATATGCGTCAAAGTCGCGCCCGCCCGTCGTTACCTTTATGTTCCCGGCGCTCTCCCCCGTTTCACGGTGCACAATATCGAGTATCTGCGCCACCTCCGCCTCCGTTAGCTCCTCTTTGCC
>CAYPAH010000020.1:0-3963 GCA_964408655.1 uncultured Oscillospiraceae bacterium
GCGCGCAAACCCGACGAGCTTTCGCTGCGCATCACCGACGCGGAGATAGAAAAATATTATAAGATACACGGGATGCCTCAGAATTATAAAGAGCTAAAGCCCGGAAAGACCGCCTATTACGACGGCATGATACGCATAAACCTTTGCGAGATAGAGAGCATGATAGCATTGCCCTTCCATCCGAGCAAGGCGCACACGATACACGAATTTGTGGAAAACGCGGAGGATATTCTTGCCGAGGTCGATAAAGAGGCCGCGAAAAAGTTCCCCAAGGCGAAGCTCGATCTGCGCAAAAAAGCCAAGAACGGCTTTGTCATGGCCGATCAGGGCGTTATCGCGGGCTGCTCCGGCGGATTGTATGACAACATAACCGAGGCGGCGGCTATTTTGAAGGGCGGCAGCACCGGAAACGGATATTTTTCTCTTTCGGTGTACCCCACCAGCATCCCCGTAAGCCTGGCGCTAACGCGCGGCGGCTTCACAGAGACTCTTCTTGAATCGGGCGCTATAATAAAGCCGAGCTTCTGCGGCCCCTGCTTCGGCGCGGGCGACGTACCAGCAAACAACGGGTTCTCGCTCAGGCACACCACCAGAAACTTCCCCAACCGCGAGGGCAGCAAGCCCGGCGAGGGACAGATATCCACGGTGGCGCTTATGGATGCGCGCTCTATCGCGGCAACGGCGCGAAACGGCGGCGTTATCACGGCGGCTACGGATATACCTTATAAGAAAGCCGAAACGCCCTACGAGTTTGATAAATCGGTTTACAGCAAGCGAGTTTACAATGGCTTTGGCAAGCCTAAGCCGGAGGAAGAACTCATACTGGGGCCCAACATCACAGACTGGCCTGAAATGCGTCCGCTTTCAAAAAATCTGCTTCTTGAGCTTGCGGCCGTCATACGCGATCCGGTAACGACCACCGACGAGCTTATCCCCTCCGGCGAGACCAGCTCATACCGCAGCAATCCTTTGAGACTTGCGGAGTTTGCGCTTTCACGCCGTTGCCCCGAATATGTGGGCAAGAGCAAAAATGTGCAAAAGGATGAGCTTGCGCGCATAGCGGGCGAAAAGCCCGAAAAGCTGATGAAGGCGCTTGGCAGCCTTGGCGACGCAAACGCATTGATGGCCGACACTCAGTTCGGTTCATGCGTGTTTGCCAACAAGCCCGGCGACGGCAGCGCCCGCGAGCAGGCGGCGAGCTGCCAAAAGGCGCTGGGCGGCTTTGGCAATATCTGCTATGAATACGCCACCAAGCGCTACCGCTCAAACTGCATCAACTGGGGCATAGTTCCCTTCACGCTGGATGAAGGCACGGATTTCCCCTATGAAGAGGGAGATTTCGTATTTGTGCCGGATATACGCGAAGCGGTGGAAAAGGGCAAAGAGGATATCCCCGCTACGGCCATCAAAAAGGACGGCAAAACGGAAAAGCTCATGCTGCATTTAAGAGGGCTTACGCCCGACGAACGGCAGATAATCCTCGACGGCTGCCTGATGAACTACTACGCGGCGCAAAAAGCCTGATTTTTGCGGAAAGGAAAGCTTAAATGGAAAAGATAAAAATGATAACTCCGATAGTGGAGATGGACGGCGATGAAATGACCCGTATCCTTTGGAAGATGATAAAGGATGAACTGATACTTCCCTTTGTTGAGCTCAAAAGCGAATATTATGATCTGGGGCTCAAAAAGCGCGACGAAACGAACGACCGCATTACCCACGAGGCGGGCGAGGCGATAAAAAAATACGGCGTGGGCGTAAAGTGCGCGACCATCACGCCTAACGCGGCAAGAATGAAGGAATACGATCTTAAAGAAATGTGGAAAAGCCCGAACGGGACTATCCGTTCTATCCTTGACGGCACGGTTTTCCGCAGCCCAATATTGATCGATTCCGTAAAGCCGGTAGTGAAAAACTGGAAAAAGCCCATCACCATTGCCCGTCACGCCTATGGCGACGTATATAAGTCGGTGGAATACCGCGTTAAAGAAGCGGGCAAGGCTGAGCTTGTTTTCACCGCCGCAAACGGCAAGGAGCTTTCACGACAGACCGTGTATGATTTCGAGGGACCGGGCGTTTTGCAGGCCATGCATAACAGGGACAGCTCGATCCGCTCATTTGCGCATTCCTGCTTCCGCTACGCGCTTTCCACAAAGCAGGATCTTTGGTTTTCCACTAAGGACACCATCTCCAAGCAATACGACCAGAACTTCAAGCTTATATTCGAAGAGATATTCGAAGCCGACTATAAGGCCGATTTCGAAAAAGCGGGACTTACATATTTTTATACGCTTATCGACGACGCCGTAGCCCGCGTTATCCGCTCTGAGGGCGGCTTTATCTGGGCCTGCAAGAATTATGACGGCGACGTGATGAGCGATATGGTCTCGACGGCCTTCGGCTCTCTTGCGATGATGACCTCCGTACTTGTAAGCCCCGACGGAAAGTATGAATACGAGGCGGCGCACGGCACCGTGACGAGGCATTATTACCGCTATCTCAAGGGTGAAGAGACCTCAACGAACCCGATGGCGACCATTTTCGCATGGAGCGGAGCTTTGAAAAAGCGCGGCGAGCTTGACGGAACAAAAGAACTTTGCGACTTTGGCGAGAAAGTGGAAAAAGCCTGCATAGATACTCTCAACAGCGGCATAATGACAAAGGATATAGCCGGACTCGTAGAGGGGAGCGTGCCTAAAACGGTGAACAGCACCGAATTCTTGAAGGCCGTGCGCAAAAATCTGGAAGCGGCGCTTTAAGGGAGGCAGTGCATGACGCAGCGGGAATTATTGAAAGAGCAGCTAGAGGCGGACGCGGCGGGCAAAAACTATGCCAGCGTCACCATCACCGCCGCGGAAGGCTCAACGCCGCGAAGCAGCGGAAAAATGCTCGTTTTTGAAGATGGAAAGACCATCGGCACCATAGGCGGCGGCGAGGTGGAACACCTTGCCGCGCTTGACGCCGCCGGGTGCATCAAGGCCGCTGCGAACGCTTGCAGGGAATATAAGCTCAACGCCGGAAAAGACGGCATAGGCATGACCTGCGGCGGAAGCGTGAGCGTGTTCATAGAGGTATATATGGCAAAGCCAATGCTCGTGATATGCGGAGCGGGACATGTTGGCGGCGCGCTTATCCGTCTGGCTGAATTTTGCGGTTTTGACACTACGCTGCTTGATACGCGAAGCGACGAATACATTCAGGATAAGATCGAGCTGGCCGGACGCTATATCCACTGCGAAGACTTTCGCGAGGGGCTTTCGAAGCTCAGCCTTGAAAGCGGGGCGTATATAGTTATAGCCACCTTCGGGCATGAGGGAGATATGGAGGCTTTAGAGGCCGCGCTTGATAAAAACGCCGCTTATATCGGCATGGTGGGCAGCAAAAAGAAGGTAGGCACGCTTTTTGATAAGCTCACTGAAAAGGGCTTTTCCAAGGAACGGCTCAAAAGCGTATATACCCCCGTCGGCCTTGACATTGGCAGCGAAACGCCGGAGGAGATCGCTCTTTCGATAATGGCGGAGATAATGCTGGTGAAAAACGGAGGCAGCGCGGCGCATCTTCGCGATCTTGCGCAAAAATAAGGCGGCAAAGTTAAAATGTGAAAATTTAAAAAGGCAGCGTAAGCTGCCTTTTGGTATATGCGAAAACTCAAAAAACACGAAAGGCTTATCTCGGATTTCCTACAAAGAAGAGCGCCACCGTGCCGGGGCCTGTGTGGCTGCCGATCGTAGGCCCGATATAATAGATGCGTATATCCTCTACCGAGAGCTTTTCGCGTATCATCTCCGCAAGCGCCCGCGCTTCATCCTCACAGTCGCTGTGGCTTATGAAGACGGTTTGGGGAATGCTTTTATCGTATGTTTCCTCCATAAGAGTAAAGAGCCGCTTGATAGAGGCTTTTCGTCCCTTTACCTTTTCGGTGGGGACGAGCCTGCCTTCTTCATCCATGTGCATCACGGGCTT
>CAYPAH010000020.1:3973-18883 GCA_964408655.1 uncultured Oscillospiraceae bacterium
ATGCTAAGCACAGTGCCGACTATCGCGCTTGCCGCGTTTACGCGGCCGCCGCGAAGCAGGTGCATAAGATCATCCACGGTGAAACGGTGGCAAAGCGACATTTTCATGCTCTCGGCATAATCGCGGGCTTCTTCTATAGAAGCGCCCGCCTCGATCTTTTTTGCGGTGAGATAGACCAAAAGCCCCTGCCCCATAGAGGCGCTGCGGGTATCCACAACATATACCTTTCGTTCGGGAAAGGCTTCCATCAGCTCGCCCGCAAGAAGCTGCGCGGTTTGATAGGTAGAGCTGAGCGCCGATGAAAAACAGAGATAAAGTATATCCTGGCCTTTTGAAAGGAAGGGCTTCCAGCGTTCTTCAAGCTCGGCAAGGTTGGCCGCCGAGGTCTTAAACTGCTTTCCGGCTCGCAGAGAGCTGTAAAAAGCCCTTATGCTCTCGCCGCTTTCCTCGGGTATGCCGTCGTATATCTCATCTTCACAGCTGGCGGGCAGCGGGATAAGCTCCAGCTTGCATTGGCGTATAAGCTCGGGGGGAAGATCGCAGCCGGAATCGGAGAAAAAAGTATAATTGCTCATATAAAAAAGTAATTGTCTCCTTCTGTTTAAAATTTAAAAAATTTTATACTATGCTATCATGCATACGCCTGCTTGTCAAAGCGCCGTTAAAGGCCATCCGGCGCGATTTTATTTTCCCGCATGTATAAATCCTTTATTTGGAGACATACTACGGAAAAAACCAAGGAGGCAAAACATGAAAAAGTATTTAGCTGTCCTCTCGGCGCTGCTCGCCGTTTTTATGCTGGCGGCCTGCGCTCAGGATGAAACTCCCGCACCCGCTTCTCCCACCGTGAGCCCGGATGTGCTCGCCAGCCCTGATGTGATAGGCGAGGGCGACACAGGCATCACCGGCGCGGCCGGAGGGATCGGCGGAGACGCGGCAGGCGGCGGCACGGCAGGCGCAGACGCGGCAGGCGGCGGCACAGCGGGCGGAGACGCGGCAGGCGGCGGCACGGCGGGCGGTGGCACAGCAGGCGGTGGCACAGCGGGCGGCGGAATGACCGCGGGAAGCATCAGCGGCTTTGAAGAGGGCAAGCAGGTCACGGAAAGCGACGTTCCTCAGGTCTCGCAGGCTGTAAAGAGCAAATACGCGGACGCGAAGATAACGGGGATCACCATGAGCACGCACGAGGGCGCGCAGGTATATCATGTTATGCTCGAGGGCGCGGATGAGACCACCGATATCTATGTGGATTCTCAAGGCAACATCATGCCCTACGTTGCGGGCACCGACGCGGAGGTAGTAGAATAATAAGCCTTTGAGGCAAGGCGGCGGACGGCCTTCCTGCCAAAGAGAGTATTGGCGCATAGCTTTGTGTTATGCGCCTTTTCTGTTATAATAAAATAGTCTAAAAAAATGTGTAAAGCATAGGGCGGCAAGATCAAAAACAGCGATAGCAGATATAATAAAGCATCGTTTATAAGGGAAAACACATAAACAAAAAATGAAACAAGAGCGGAAAGGGAAGCAGAATGAGACTTTTTATCGCCATTCCATTGCCTAAATCCTTTAAAAAAGAAGTGAGCTCAGTTCAAAGGGAGCTTCGCTCGCTTAGCACGGCGGGGAGATTCGTCCCCGGAGGCAATTTTCACATAACGCTGCACTTCATAGGCGAAAGCGACGATCTCAGGGCGGCGGCAGCGGCAATGCATGAGGCGGCGCGGGGAATACGCCCCTTCAATTTGCATCTTGCGGGCTATGACAGCTTTAGCAAAAAGGACGGGGAATCCCGAACCGCCGTGCTAAAGGTGGGCGGCGAGCTCGGCGAGCTGAACGCCCTGTACGAATCGCTTGAAAGCGCGCTTTTCGATCAGGGCTTTTCGCGGGAGCATAAAAGATTCGTGCCGCATATAACTCTGGGACGAAACGTGCAGTACGCGCCGGAAAACGAAGAAAAGCTTCGCACTTTGAATATGAACGCCTCGCTTTGCGCGCAGAGCATTGTGCTTTATGAAAGCATAAGGGAAAGAGACGGCATGGTCTATCTGCCCGTCCACACTGAAAAATTCTGAAAAGGAAAAGAAAATGAGCGCATCCCTAACTTTTGTCACCGGAAGGGCAGGCGCGGGCAAAAGCCGCTATCTGCGTTGGGCCATCAAGGAAAAATGCGCGCTTAACGAAGACTGCGCGCTTATAGTTCCCGAGCAGTTCACCTTTGAGGCGGAGCGTGAGCTTTCCGAAAAGCTGCCCGGGGGACTTATGAATGCGGAGGTATATTCCTTCAGCTCGCTCTCTACGCGCGTGCTTGAAAACGCGGGCGTTCACACAGTGTTTCTTTCGGCGCAGGGGCGGCGTATGCTCATTCGAAGGGCGGCGGAGGAATGCAAGGGCGGGCTGCTCGCCTTTGGCGGCGTTTGCGAAAGGCCGGGCTTTGCGGCAAGCTGCGACGATATGTTCTCACTTTATAAAAGATGCGAGCTTTCGCCGGAGGAGGTCATGCAAACGGCGCTTGCCCTGCCCGAGGATCTGCTTGGCCGCAAGATGCGCGATCTTGCCCTGCTTTATAAAAAAAGCGAAGAGATGATAGCGGGCAGGGGAATACGCACCGAGGACGCGCTTTCGGCGGTGAAGGAGCATATAAAAAGCTCGTTTATTTGCGGGAAGCATATTTTTGTTGATAACTGCGATTTCTGGGCGGAGCAGATATACGGCATACTCGGTGAAATAATGGGCTGCGCGGCTTCGCTTACGGTGTGCGTGCGCGGAGATCTCAATGAGCAGGGGCGGGACAGGCGGCTTTTCGCTGGCGAATATAAGGCCTATGAGCGCGTTCTTGAAATGGCAGGGAAAAAGGAATGCGCGATAAGCTATGTTTCGCTTCCTCAAAGAGGAGTGGAGTGGGAGGGTGAAAGATACTCAAATCCCGCCCTTTCGCATTTGGAGCATGAGCTTTTTGCTAATCCCTTTGAGATATATCAGCATGAAGCGAAGGGGATAAGGCTGTTTGCCGCCACGGATAAGGTCTCCGAGGCGGAAGCCGCGGCGCAGGCCATACAGCGCGCGGCCAGAGAGGGACTTAGATACAGAGAGATGGCGCTTGTGGCCTGCGGGCTGCCCGCCTATGCGCAAAGCGTTCAGCGCACGCTTAGAAAGCGCGGAATACCGTATTTCACCGACGCGAAGCATCCGCTTGCCCGCTATCCGCTTGCAAGGCTTTTGAGCGGGGCGCTAAAGGCCGTTACGGGCGGCTATCGCGCAAGGGACATGATAGAGATATGCAAAACGGGTCTTGCGGGAGTAGAGCGCGCGGATACGGAGATATTTGAAAATTATGTGCTGCGCTTCGGCATACGGGGCGGCGCGTTTAACGCGCCCTTCGAACGGGGCGAGGTGCCGGCGGAAGCCGAAAAAGCGCGGCAAACGCTGATGGCGCCGCTTTCTCTTCTGCAAGCCGCGTTAAAGCGGGGGCAGAGCGCGAGAGAAAAAACAGAGGCGCTTTATGATTATATCGACGCTCTTGATGTAAGAAGCGCGGCGCAGGCTAAAAACGAAGAGCTGCGCGAGGGCGGAAGGCACGCGCTTATGGAGGAGAACCGCCAGGTATACGACGCCTTGATGGAGCTTTTTTCTCAGCTTCACGCCCTAATGGGCGATGCGCGGCTTTCAAACGCGCATTTTCTCTCCGTATTCGAAGAGGGTCTTTCGGCCTATGATATAGGCGCCATACCTGCCACGGCGGATCAGCTTCTCTTTGGCAGCATAGACCGCACGCGGGCGCGAAGCATAAAGGCGCTTTTTCTGCTTGGAGCTTCCGAGGGGGCGCTGCCGATGAGCACGCAGGACGACGGACTTATAGACGATGAGGAGCTTGAGCGACTTGCGGCTTTTGGCATGAAAACATGGGACGACTCCGCTTCTCACGCGGCGACTGCGCGGATGGACGCTTATATGGCGCTCACCAAGCCGGGCGAATTGCTTTATGTTTCCTGCGAGACCGCCTCGGAAGAAGCACCCTCCGCCTTGATAGAGCGGATACTCAATCTGTTCCCGAACTTAAAAATAGAAAGCGGCATAAGCGGCTTTGCGGACCTTGCGGACGCGGAGGGCGGCTTTATGCGCCTTTGCGGAGAGCTGCGCGATTATTCGGACGGCGCGGAAGCTCCCGATGAAGAGCTTTACGCATGGTATATGAAAAACGAAGCTTACAGCGAGAGATTGAAGCGCGTGGAAAAGGCCGCCTTCCCCTCTGATGAAACGCGGCCGATAGGCAAAGAGGCGGCGCTTGCGCTTTATGGCAATTCCGGCAGCGCTTCAAGGCTTGAGTGCTTTAACACCTGTGGCTTCAAGCACTATGCGAGATATGGCTTAAAGCTTGAGCCGAGAAGGGAATACGGCGAAAGGCGCACGGATGAGGGCAGCTTTTGCCACGAGGCGCTTTCGCTTTTCGTCAATGCGCTTTTAAGAGAGAAAACGCCCCTTGAGCAGATGACGCGCGAGGATGTTTCGCGCCTGCTTTCTGAAATACTGCCTCCGCTTTTAGATACGCATAACGGGGGGATATTCGGGGACGGCGCGCGGCTTAGGGCGCAGGGAAGGCGGCTCGCGTCCCGCGTTGAGGCGACGGCATGGGCGGTAACGCGCCAGCTTGCGGCGGGCAGCTTTCGCCCGCTTGGAACGGAGCTCAGCTTCGGCAAAAACGGCAAGCTGCCGGGGCTTCGTTTCAGCGTGGAGGGAAGGGATTATATCCTAAGCGGAAAAATAGACAGGCTGGACGGCTTTGTCAGCGGGGCGGAAAAATATTACAGGGTCGTCGATTATAAAAGCGGCGGCGAGGACTTTGACTTTGCGGATGTTTATTACGGCTTGAGATTACAGCTACCGCTTTATATCGCGGCGGCGACAGAGCTTGATAAAGCCATAGCCGCGGGCATTTATTATATGCCGGTGGACGATCCTGCGGTGGATGAAGAGCTGCCGCTGGAAAATGAGCTTATAAAGCATTTCAGAATGAAGGGCATCACGCTCAGCGAGCCCTTGATAGAAGAAGCCTCGGACTCAGAGGGGCTGGGCGTGCTTCAGCCGAGAAGCGGAAGAGTGGAGCGCGGCTCTATGCGGCGGCTGATAGCATATTCACAAAAAAAGAGCCGCGAGACGGCCAGGCGCATAAGCGAGGGCGAGATAGCGGCGCATCCGGTGATGAAAAGAAAAACGAAGCGCGCCGCCTGTGAATATTGCGATTATAAAAGCCTTTGCCGTTTTGACAGGCGAATAAGGGGCTTTGAATATCAAAGCGTTGGCGCGATGGATAAGGAAAGCTTTATGGAGATGAGCAATGACGAAGTGGACACAGCAGCAGAATAGAGCCATAAACGAGGACGGCAACCTGCTTGTCGCGGCGGCGGCGGGAGCGGGCAAAACGGCGGTGCTTACGGCGCGTATAGTGGAAAAGATACGCGCGGGTACGCCTGTTCGCGCGCTGCTGGTGGCCACCTTTACCAAGGCCGCGGCGGGAGAGATGAAAAAGCGCGTCACGCGCGAGCTGCAAAGGTCAGCGAACGAAGAAAAAGACGCCGCGCTGTGCGAAAGGCTGAATGTGGCGGCCGAGCAGATGCAAAACGCCTCGGTTTCAACGCTGCACGCTTTTTGTATGCAGGTTTTAAGGCGGCATTTTTACGAGGCGGAGCTTGACCCCTCGTTCCGCGTGGCGGACGAGGCCGAAGCCGCGATATTATTTGAGGACGCGCTGGAGGAACTGTTTGAAGAAAAGGCAGAAAGCCCGGAGTTCGTGCAGCTTTGCGATCTTCTCGGGGGAGAAGAAAAGCTTTCTTCGGCCATACGGCTGATATACGCCTTTATGCAGGCGCAGCCAAAGCCGGAGGAATGGCTGCGCAAGGCCGCTGAGGATTATGACACGGATGAAGAAAAGCTTAAAAGCTCTTTGCTGCTCAAATGCGCGCTTGCGGCCGCAAAGCGAGATCTGCTTGCGGAAATAGAAGAAACGGAGGGCGTTTGCGATAGCATAGAAACTCTTTTCCCCGAGGCGGCGCTCTTTGGCCGCAGGGAGGCGGAGGCATGTCGCGCCATAGCCGGCTGCGCTGATTACGAAAGCTATGCGCTGGCGCTTTCAGAGCAGAAGTTCGCAACGCTTTCGGGCTTTCCCCGGGGCACGGCGGAAGCGGATAAAAAAGCCTTTAAGGACGCCCGCACAGCCTTAAAGGATAAGATAAAAGCGCAAAAGCAGCTCTTTTCACGAACTCTTTTTGAAGAGGCCGAAAAAATGCGCGGGCTTTATCCTGTGCTTTGCGAGCTGGAAAAAAGCGTGCTTGCCGTAAAAAACGCATATACTGCCGCCAAGCGCGCGCGCGGGATGATAGATTATTCCGATATGGAGCATATCTGTCTTTCGCTGCTTTCCCGCGATGAGATAAAAGAAGAATACAGGCGCAGGTTCAGCTATATTTTCGTTGACGAATATCAGGATTCCAACCGCGTGCAGGAGGCGATACTTCTTGCGGTGAAGCGGGAGGACAATCTTTTCATGGTGGGCGACGTTAAGCAGTCCATTTACCGTTTTCGTCAGGCCGAGCCGGCGCTTTTTATGGAAAAATATGCGGAGCCTTCAAACTTTCAAGGCAGGGTGATAGACCTTAACAGCAATTTTCGCAGCGCGGGCGCCGTGATCGGCGCCGTAAACTCCGTGTTTTCAAGAATAATGAGCCGCGAGTTCGGAGGCATGGAATATGACGAGAGAGCCTCGCTGAAGCTTGGCAGAGAGGATGGCTCAAGCGGGAGCGCGGAGCTGCATGTTTTAAGCTGCGCGGGCGGAGATGAGGAATTCGAAGCGGCCGAGGCCGAAGCCTTATTTGCGGCGGAGAAAATTAAAAGCATAATGGAAACGGAGCGCTATTTCGATCCCAAACTCAAAAGGGAAAGAGAATATCGTTTCAGTGATTTTGCTATACTTCACCGCTCGCCAAAGAATGTGGCCGAGAGCATGACGCGCATATTGGCCGCGCATGGCGTTCCCGCATATGCGGAGCTTACGGGAGGCTATTTTGAGGCTGTAGAGGTGCAGGTGTTTATGAACCTGCTTCGCATAATAGATAACCGCAGGCAGGATATACCGCTGCTCAGCGTTATGCGCTCTATGATAGGCGGCTTTAGCGATAACGAGCTTGCGCAGCTTCGTTTAAGCGCGGAAGCCGCGCAGGGGGGCGAGTGGCTCGATATATTGCTTGCGGCTTCGCGGGGCGAAGGGGAGCTTAATAAAAAGACCGCGGCTTTTTTGGATAAGCTGGACGAATGGCATATAGAATCGACGCTTGTGGGCGTAAGCGAGCTTTGCGGAAAGCTGCTTGATGAAAGCGGCTACGGAGAATATTGCGCGGCGCTTCCGGGCGGGCGCATAAGAAAGGCGAATCTTGAGGCGCTGCTCGCTCGCGCGCAAAGCTATGAGGACGGCGCGGCGCGCTCTCTTTCAAGCTTCATCGCCTTTATGGACAGAATAAAAAACACCGATAAAATGGGGGCGGCCTCCGCATTGGGCGCGGAGGTGGTGAGATTTTTATCAACGCATAAAAGCAAGGGACTTGAGTTTCCCGTGGTCATCGTCGCGGGGCTTTCAAAGCAGTTCAATATTCAAGAAAAGCGCGAGGACGTCGCCGTGAACGCGAAGCTTGGCATAGGACTTCGCATCCGCCGCGACAGGCGCCGCGTCGATACCCTTGCAAGGCAGGCGATACTCGATGAAAATTCGCTATCCGCGCTTGAAGAAGAGGCAAGGATATTATATGTGGCCATGACCCGCGCGCAGGAAAAGCTGATAATGCTCTTTGCAAAAAAGGACGCTGTTTCAACTATATCAAAGCGCGCCCGCCCGCTTAGCCCCGCGGCCTGCGCACATGTTAAAAGCGCGGGCGAATGGATATTGTCCTCGGCGCTTTCAATGCCTGAAGGGAATCCCCTCAGGGAAGCCGCCGCCTTGGCTCTGATGGGCGAAAGCGAAGAAGAAAGCGGCCTTTTCTGCGAGTTTCACGCGCTTTCCGGCGCGCGGGAGGCAATCGCCAAACGGGAGGCTCTTTCGGCGCTGCACGAGCGGGCAAGCCTGGCGAAAACAGAAAAATTTGACGGGCTGCTTGGCTGGCGCTATCCTCATATGGCCGACACTCAGATACCCGGCAAGCTCAGCGTGAGCGAGCTTATCGGCAACTTCGCGGGCTTAAGGCAATATCCCGATTTTATTGCCGAAAGGCGCGAGCTTCAAGCTGCCGACAGAGGCAGCGCCGCGCATCTTGTTATGGAGACCATACCGCTTGAGGCGCAAACGGAAAAGAGCGTGCTTTCTCACCTTGAAAGCCTTATTGAAAGCGGACGCATGAACCGCGCGCAGGCAGATGCCGTGAATACCGGCAGGATAGTCGCATTTTTTGATTCTCCGCTTGGAAGGCGCATGTGCGCGAGCGAATGCGTTGAGCGGGAACGAAAATTCAATTACCGCGCGCCCGCAAGCGAGATAATCGATGCGCCTACGGATGAGCCAATGCTTATTCAAGGCGTGATAGACTGCTGCTTTATCGAAAACGGCGAGTGGGTGGTGGTCGATTATAAGACCGACCGCATACCCCCGGGAGTTTCGGCGCGCGAGGCGGCGCAGAAGCATAAAAGGCAGCTTGATATTTACGCCTCCGCTCTTGCCGCGCTCACGGGCAGAAAGGTGAAAGCTTCATATATATATCTTCTCTCAAGCGGCGAGAGCGTAGAGCTTTAGTTCCTATCAACTTTCAAAAAGACATATTCCGGCGGGGTCTACGGCCTTGCCGTTTTCCCACACCTCAAAGTGCAGATGGCTTGGAGAATCGCACTCGCTAAGCGCGCTTGCGCCGACATAGCCCAAAACATCGCCCGCGTTCAAACGGCTCCCTGCTTTTACAGGCGGCTCTTCCCTGAGATTCGCGTAGATGCTTTTCAGGCCGTTGTCGTGAGCTACAGCTACGGTTACGCCAAAGGCGTCGTCAGAGAAAACGTCCTCGACTATTCCCGAAAGAATGCAGTGCACCTCGCTGTCAAGCGCCGATGAAACGTCGGCTCCCTGATGGGTCATCCACTGGTCGAGAGTGACGGAATAAATAAGCTCATCCTGCGCGAATTGCCATATGACCTCTCCCTTAACGGGCGAAACGGCCTTGCGCGGGCTTTCTGTCTTAAGCGCGGAGGGCTTTTTTGCGGGCTTTTCCGTAAAGTCCGGTACGAGAGTGGGCGTAGGCGAGGGCGAGGGCGTGGGCGTGGGCGCGGGAGTAAGAAATGCAGTGCGCTCTTCCAAACGCTCATCCATGCTTTGAGCTACGGGCGCAACAGGCTCCGGCGTCGCGGCGGCGGGCGAGGGCTCGGCGCTTTCGCGGGGCTGAGCTGTGAGCGCGGCGGCGGCGCCTATGGCGGCAAGGCTCAGAAAGACCACCACATACATTCCCTTCTCGCGAAGGAACTCCTGTATCTTTTCTTTCCAAACGAGAGTTTTTTCTTTCATGGGAAAACTGCTCCTTTTGTTCATTGATCTATCTATTCTTTCCAAAATGCATTAGTTTCAGTACGGACACGGGAATTTAACATTGTTAGCCTGTGCTTTTGTGGTATAATACGATGTGGAAAGAGAGGACTTGATACTTTGGCGAAGATTTGTTCTGTCGGCGGACAAGCCGTTATGGAAGGCGTAATGATGAAGTCTCCCAAGGGCATCGCGCTTTCTGTGCGAACTGCTCAGGGCGACATAGTTACTGAATATAAACCGTTTCAAAGCAAGGCGCAGAAAGGCACATTCTGGGGTCTGCCCATAGTTCGCGGCTGCGTGAGCTTTGTTGAAGCTTTATCTACGGGTATGCAGACGCTTACCCGCTCTACCGAGCTTATAGGCGACGAGGCTTTTGACGAAGAGCCTACGAAATTTGAGCTTTGGCTCAGCAGGACCCTTGGCAAATCTGTTGAAAAAGTAGTCATCGGGCTTGCGGTCGTTCTGGCCGTCATACTCTCCGTAGGCATGTTTTTCGTGCTGCCGCTTTTGGGAGGCTCGCTCGTTTTCAAGCTCTTTCCCTCTATTCCCGGCGGAGTTCGCTCTCTTGTGGAGGGCGTTCTGAGACTTTTGATATTCTTAGGCTATATTCTGGCTGTTTCCAATGTTAAGGATATAAAGCGGGTGTTCATGTATCACGGCGCGGAGCATAAGACCATTGCCTGCTATGAGGCAGAGGCCGAGATAACTCCGGAAAACGCCATGCGCTATTCAAGGCTGCATCCCCGCTGCGGAACGAATTATATGTTTCTGGTCATGGCCGTGTCCATCGTGTTTTTTGCCGTGGTGGGCTGGAACGATAACTTTTTGATGCGCCTTGGTTCGAGACTGATCTTTTTGCCGCTGGTCGCGGGCATCTCCTATGAGGTGCTGCGTTTTGCGGCCAAATACGAAAATCCGCTCACTCGCATCATCCGTGCGCCGGGTATGGGCTTACAAAAGCTCACTACCAAAGAGCCTACGGAGGATATGCTTGAAGTGGCGATAGCCTCGTTCAAGCGTGCGATGCAGGACGTTGAAGATGATGCGACTAAGGCTGAAGGGGAAAAGGAGAAGCAAGCCGCGAATGCCGAATGAAGTAACGATAGCTCAAGCGATAATAGAGACTACCGATACGCTTTTCCGCGTTACGGACGACCGCGACGAGGCTGCGCAGCAGGCGCGGCTGATACTTTGCAGGGCGCTCGGCACGGATCTTCTGGGCTTGCTGTTGAGAAAAAACGAGATTTTTCCCGCGAACTGCCGCGCGGCGGCCGCGGATATGGTGCTTAGCCGCATGGACGGCGAGCCGCTTCAATATATATTCGGCGAATGGGATTTTATGGGGCTGCCCTTTAAGCTTGGCCACGGCGTTCTTATCCCGAGAAACGACACCGAGACGCTTTGCGAGCACGCGCTTATACTTGCGGGACAGCGAAAATACAAGACCGCGCTCGACCTTTGCTGCGGAAGCGGATGCATAGGTATCTCGATAGCCCACAGAGGCGGGCTTGATGTAACGCTCGCGGATATAGCGCCCGAACCCTTGCGCTATGCCACAGAGGATGCGCATCTAAATCAGGTGAAGGTGACTGTGCAGCAAAGCGACATGTTCAAGCGCATAAACAGAAGCTACGATATGATACTTTGCAACCCGCCGTATATAGCCTCGGGCGATCTTGCCTCATTGCAGCGCGAGGTAAAAAAAGAGCCTATACTGGCTCTTGACGGGGGAGAGGACGGACTTGATTTTTACAGGCGAATAGAAGAAGAATATAAAAACTATCTGAATCCCGGCGGAGCGATGCTCCTTGAGGTCGGCGCGGAGCAGGCCGGCGCGGTGCTTTCGCTTTTCGGCGGGGGCTATACCTTAAAGGATATCGCGGGGATAGAGAGAGTAGTTGTGATAGAGCTCGCGGGGGCTGAAAATACTGACGGGGAAAACACGAAAGATGCTGGAAAAATTAAAAAAGCTTAAAAACAGATATGAAGAGCTTTCGGCGGCCTTGAGCCGTCCGGACGCGATGAGCGATCAGGATAAATGGCGAGAAATGTCCAAGGAGCACGCGCAGCTTGCCGAGATAAGCGAAGCATACGACGAATATGTAAAAACGGTAGAGAGCCGCGCCGAGTGCAGGGCTATGCTTGAAGAGCATCTGGAAAGCGAAATGCGGGAGCTTGTTCATATTGAAATGTCGGAGCTTGAGGAAAAAGAGATCGAGCTTACCGAAAAGCTCAAGCTCATGCTTCTGCCAAAGGATCCTAACGATTCAAAGAACGTAATAATCGAGATACGCGCCGGAACGGGCGGCGACGAAGCGTCGCTTTTCGGGGCTGACCTTCTGCGCATGTATATGAGATTTGCGGAGCGGCATAATTACAAGACCGAATTTCTCACCGAAAACATGACCGAGATGGGCGGCGTAAAAGAAGTCGCGCTCTCGCTTGCGGGCAAGATGGCTTATTCTCGCATGAAGTTTGAAAGCGGAGTCCACCGCGTTCAGCGCGTGCCGGAGACGGAATCACAGGGACGCATACACACCAGCGCCGCGACCGTCGCCGTTATGCCCGAGGTAGAGGATGTTGAGGTGCAGATAGACCCGAAGGATCTTAAAATAGACACCTATTGCTCAAGCGGCGCGGGCGGACAGCATGTCAACAAGACAAGCTCCGCCATAAGGATCACGCATCTGCCCACGAACACTGTGGTGCAGTGTCAGGATGAGCGCAGCCAGCTCAAAAACAAGGAAAAGGCCATGCGTGTGCTTAAAAGCAGGCTTTATGAAATGTTTTCCACGCAGCAAAATAATGAAGAAGCGTCAAAGCGCAAAAGCATGGTTGGCAGCGGAGACCGCAGCGAGCGCATACGCACATATAATTTCCCGCAAAACCGCGTGACGGATCACCGCATCAATTTCACCCTTTATAAGCTTGAACAGTTTATGGACGGCGACATGGATGAAATGATAGACGCGCTTATACTTGCGGAGCGCACCGCGCAGCTTAGCGGCGAGGAAAAATAACCGAAATAGCGAAAAACGAGGCTTTATAATGCCGGAAACCAAAATATTCAACGCGATAACTCAAAAAGAAAACGGCGCAAGGATAGCAGGTAGCGTTATTCGAAACGGCGGGCTTGTCGCCTTCCCTACGGAAACGGTATACGGGCTTGGGGCGAACGGGCTTGACGGCGAGGCGGTGCAGCGCATTTTTGAGGTGAAGGGCAGGCCGAACGATAATCCGCTCATACTTCATGTGGCAAAAAAGAACGATGTAAAAAAGCTTTGGTGCGGAATACCCGAAAACGCGCGCATACTCATGGATACCTTCTGGCCGGGGCCGCTGACGCTTGTTTATAACAAAACGAGCATGGTGCCGGATGAGGTCACGGCCGGTCTTGACACCGTGGCCGTAAGAATGCCGGATCATAAATCCGCACTTGCATTTATCCGCGAAGCGGGAGTGCCCATCGCCGCGCCCAGCGCCAATCTTTCGGGCAAGCCAAGTCCGACCACGGCCGAGCATGTTCGCGACGATCTTTGGGGCAAGATAGATATAATACTCGATGGCGGTCCATGCAGGGTGGGGCTTGAATCCACGGTGCTCTCTCTTATAGGCCTGCCGACCATACTTCGCCCGGGCGGTATTACCCGGGAAATGCTCGAGGCTGTGATAGGACGGGTGGAAATAGCGAACGCCGTGCTGCACCCGCTGGCCGAGGGCGAAAGAGCCGCGTCGCCCGGAATGAAGTATAAGCATTATGCGCCGGACGCCGAGGTGATCGTGGCGGCAAACAAAAATCCGAGGGCGGCGGCGGGCATTGCTGCAAGAGAATACGATCTGCGCAGCGAGCGCGGCGAGAGATGCGTGATTCTTGCAAGCAAACAAACTGAACCCTTTTATCGCGGACGCGCCTGTGTTATAATAGGCGACAGAAACGATCCGGCGACAATGTGCGCCTCACTTTTTGCGGCGCTTAGAAAGCAGTCCGGCAAGGTGGACGTGATATTTACCGAATCCCTTCCGGAAGAGGATATGGGTCTTGCTTATATGAACCGCCTGCTTAGAAGCGCGGGCTTTCATACGATAGAAAAATGACAAAACGAGGAGAGGTAAGGCGATGAAGATTGCTCTTGGCAGCGATCATGGCGGATTTGCTCTTAAAGAAGAGCTGATCCCCTTTATAAAAGGACTTGGCTATGAGCTCACAGATCTCGGCTGTGCGGACGAGAGCTCCTGCGATTATCCCGATTATGGCATAAAAGTCGCGGAAGCGGTGGCAAAGGGAGAATATGAGCGCGGGATATTGATATGCGGAACGGGCATCGGCATTTCCATCGCCGCGAACAAGGTGAAGGGAATACGCTGCGCGCTTTGTACCGACGCTACTATGGCGCGGCTCACCCGCGAACATAACGACGCCAACGTTCTTGCTATGGGAGGACGCATTTTGGGTGTTGAGCTTGCAAAGGACGTCGTTCTTGCTTTCCTTTCCACGGAGTTTTCCAAAGGTGAGCGCCATCAAAATCGCATCAACAAGATCACAGCATACGAATCCACAAAATAAGAAGCGTTTTCGCTTCTTTTTTATATGACACCGAAAGGAGAAACGACTTTATGGGGAAACTGGTTGTTATCGATCATCCGCTGGTGCAGCATAAGCTGACCTACCTGCGCAACGAAAAGACCGGCACAAAGGAATTCAGAGAGCTGGTGGAGGAGCTTGCAACGCTGCTTGCCTATGAGGCGACCCGCGATCTTCAGCTTACCGAAACAACGATAACTACGCCTATCTGCGAGGCTACGACAAAGGTGCTCTCCGGCAAGAAGCTGGCGATAGTGCCTATTTTGCGCGCGGGCTTAGGCATGGTGGACGGCATGATGAATCTTTTGCCGGCCGCGAAGGTGGGGCATATCGGGCTTTATCGCGACCCGCAGACGCTCAAGCCCGTTGATTATTACTGCAAGCTGCCGCCGGATATCAAGGAGCGCGACATAATCATAGTCGATCCTATGCTTGCAACGGGCGGAAGCGCCGTTGAGGGCATAAACGTAGTTAAGCGCGCGGGCTGCGAAAGCATAAAGCTCGTCAACCTCATTGCCGCGCCCGAGGGTATAGCGGCCGTGCAGAAGGCGCATCCGGACGTTGATATTTTCGTGGCGCATGTTGACGACTATCTTAACGACCACGGCTACATCATCCCCGGCCTCGGCGACGCGGGAGACCGTCTCTTCGGAACGAAGTAATGTTTCTCTAAAGCTGCGAAAGCGGCGGATATATCGTTATATTTAACAAAATTCGGGACGGGGATATATTCTGGGTCAATCATTTTTTTCGTGGGATTGCCACCACGTAATGTATTGATTTGTTA
>CAYPAH010000021.1:0-1107 GCA_964408655.1 uncultured Oscillospiraceae bacterium
CATATATAGATAGAAAGAGGAGTATACAATGGAAACTTTGCGGATCATCCTGAACATCCTGCTCATCGTTGCGTCGATCGTGCTTATCACGGTCGTTCTTATGCAGAAGTCCAAGAGCGGCGGTCTCGGCGGCGCCTTCGGCGGTGACACACAGGTATTCGGCTCCCGCGGCAAAGCTGCGAGCAAAGAAGCTAAGCTGCAGCGAATCACCATCGTCAGCGCTATAATCATCGCGGTAATCGCTATCGTTATGATGATTATCGGATAAGAACTGGAGATTTGTCTAAGGAGTGTGCCGCGTATGCCGCACACTCCTTTTATATTTTAACTGTTTGTGGCAACAATAAAAAATGAATGGAGGAATGAAATGGAGAATAAAACTACTGATACAATAATAATCGATACGCTCAGGCGTTTGGGGCCTTTGGCGGCGGAAAGCCTGATGGAGGAAATCGAAGATAAGGACGCGGCGGCTGCGGCTGTGGCGAAAATGCTTGGCGAGGGAAGGCTGCTGCTTACGCGAAAGAAAAAGCTTGCCCTGCCGGAACAGACCGGCCTTTTATACGGCCGGTTTCAAGGAAACGCCAGAGGCTACGGCTTCTTTATTCCCGCTGATGGCAGCGCGGATATGTTTATTCCGGCGGAAAACGTGCACGGAGCCATGCATGGCGACATGATATGGGTGAGAAAGACCGAAACTCTGAGCCGCAACGGAAGCGCGGAGGCTGAGGCTGTGATGATAGCCGTGCGAAACAACAGCCGGATCGTTGGCAGCTATGAGACCGACAGCGGAGGAAACGGCTATGCCGTGCCGGATGACGCCAAGCTTTCGGTGGATGTTCTTATCATGCGCGGCGATGAGGGCGGCGCGAAAAACGGCGATAAAGTCGTTGTGAGCATCACGCAATATCCCGACGGACGAAGACCCGCATTGGGCAAGGTGACAGAGGTGCTTGGCGCGAGAGATTCAAAAGGCACGGACATCCTTTCGGTGATACGCCGCATGGATCTGCCCGATGTGTTTGCAAAGCCCGCAATGCAGCAGGCGAGACGCCTTAACAAGCCGCCTGAGGCGGATGAAATAGCAAGGCGCGAGGATCTGAGAAG
>CAYPAH010000021.1:1117-12774 GCA_964408655.1 uncultured Oscillospiraceae bacterium
TGGAAGATAATCACCATAGACGGCGCGGACGCAAAGGATCTTGACGACGCGGTGTCGCTGTGCCGCCTTAGCTGCGGAAACTATATTTTAGGCGTGCATATCGCGGATGTGAGCAGCTATATCGCGGAGGGGACCCCGCTGGATAAAGAAGCGTATAAACGCGGCACAAGCGTTTATTTTCCCGACCGCGTTTTGCCTATGTTCCCCCCGCAGATAAGCAACGGAGTGTGTTCGCTGAACGAAAAAGAGGACAAGCAGACTCTTTCATGTATCATGGAATTTGCGCCCGACGGACGCATAATCTCGCACCGCCTCTCGGAAACGGTGATACGCACGGCGCACCGAATGACATATGAAGATGTTAACGCAATGTTCGCCGGAGACGCGCTCCTGATAGAAAAATATGAGGACGTTTGGCCGATGCTTCAGGAAATGCGGGAGCTTTCTCAGCTTTTTAATGCGAGACGGGTAAAACGCGGCGCGATAGACTTCGATCTTGACGAGGCGCAGATAGTTCTCGACAAGCAGGGCAAGCCGGTCGACGTAAAAATATATGAACGCGGCGAGGCCAATAAGATGATAGAGGAATTTATGCTTGCCGCCAACGAGACCGTGGCGCGCCATGTGAGAGAGCTGGAGCTGCCTATGCTCTATCGCGTGCATGAACAGCCAGACAAAGAAAAGCT
Source organism: uncultured Oscillospiraceae bacterium (assembly GCA_964408655.1). Lineage (GTDB taxonomy): Bacteria > Bacillota > Clostridia > Christensenellales > CAG-138 > JAQVRG01. The sequence continues at coordinate 1,804 of CAYPAH010000021.1, forward strand.
GCACACGCTGAACACCTTTTTGGCGACCCTGGGCTATGGCCTTAAAAACATAGGCAACGTGCGCCCCGTAACTCTTCAGCGGATATTGGATAAGGCTAAGGGGACTAAAGAGGAAAACGTGGTGAGCCGCGTTACGCTGCGCTCGCTTAAAAAAGCGCGCTACTGTGAGATATGCTTAGGGCACTTCGGGCTGGCGCTTGAATGCTATTGCCACTTTACCTCACCAATAAGGCGCTATCCCGACCTTGTGGTTCATAGGATAATAAAAGAGATAATCCACGGCGAAATGGGCTTGAAGCGGGCGCAGCGCTGGAAGGAGGCCTTGCCCGAGATAGCCAAGCACAGCTCTGAAAGAGAAACAGCCGCCGTTGAAGCGGAGCGTGCGGCCGACGATCTGAAGAAGGCCGAATATATGCAAAACCACCTGGGTACTATACAGACCGGCATAATAGCAGGAGTGACGCAATATGGTTTTTTTGTACAACTGCCCAATACGGTAGAAGGTCTGGTGCGAATCGCTTCTATTGAAAATGACTACTACGTTTATGACGAGAAGAATTTCTGCGTAACGGGCAGGTCAAGCAAAAAGGTTTATCGCCTTGGCGACGAGGTCAGGGTAAAGGTGGCGGCGGTCGATCTTGAAAACGCCTGTGTTGATTTTCAGCTTGTGATAGGCACTCATACGCCTACCGGACGCGCGGGCGCAGGCAAGGCGCAGCAGAGCCGCGGAAAACAGGGCCAGTCGCGCAGAAGAAGAAAAAGCGGAGCTGCAAAAAAAGCTCCGGCGGGCGCAAAGGAATAAAGAATCTGAGATTAACGCGCGGCGGCGCTTGATGAAAGCGGCGCCGTTTGTTATACTCTTTTTAGGAAAAATATAGAGGAGGCAAAACATTTTGCCGATTAAAAAAGGAATCAGAAGCGTGGCGCAAAACCGCAAGGCACGTCACGAATATTTTATTGAAGATACTTATGAATGCGGCATAGCGCTGGTCGGCACCGAGGTCAAAAGCATACGCGGCGGCAAGTGCAACCTGAAGGACGCTTATGCTCAGGTGAAGGATGGCGAGGTGCTGCTCTACGGTATGCATGTAAGCCCCTATGAGCAGGGCAATATTTATAACCGTGATCCTTTCAGGCCGCGCAAGCTGCTTTTGCATAAGCAAGAAATACGCAAGCTGAAATCGCTTACGCAAACTGACGGATACAGCCTTGTTCCCTTGCAGCTCTATATCAAGGACGGGCTCGTTAAGGTGGAACTGGCGCTTGCGAAGGGCAAAAAGCTTTATGATAAGCGCCATGACATAGCGGCGCGCGATGCAAAGCGCGATATAGAGCGCCGTATGAAAAACGTAGACTAAATTTAAGAAGGATTATGCGATGAGCACGATAACTATAGTTGGCGCGGGAATGATGGCCTCAGCATTGACTTTTCCGCTGCGCGATAACGGGCACGAGATACGTCTTGTCGGCTCCCCGCTCGACGGCGAAATAATAGACCTTCTTCGAGCCACGGGGGAGCATAAGACCCTTAAACGCAAGCTCCCCGAGGGCGTCGCTTTTTATAAGATAGAAGAGCTTTCGACCGCCATGAAAAACACGGAGCTTTTGCTTTGCGGCGTTAGCAGCTTTGGCCTTGACTGGTTCATTCAAAATATCATTCCGGTCATTCCCGAGGGGCTTCCCGTGCTATCGGTAACGAAGGGCATGATCGACGAGGCCGACGGAACGATGCTCTCATATCCGGAAGCTTTTGAACGCGCCGCGAAGCGCGACATCTCATTCAACGCCATCGGCGGACCCTGCACGAGCTACGAGCTTGCAGATAAAGACCCGAGCTCGGTCACCTTTTGCGGCAGAGATATAGAAAAACTGCGCAGAATAAAATCGCTCTTTGAAACGCCGTATTATCATATCAGCTTATCCGAGGATGTAAGGGGCGTAGAGTGCGCGGTAGCGTTGAAAAACGCATATGCCCTTGCCGTTGGTCTGGCTATCGGCATGTCATATAAGCGCGAGGGAAGCGAAAAAGAGCATTATAACTCGCAAGCCGCCCTCTTTGGACAGAGCGTTAAGGAGATGCAGGGCTTGCTGAAGCTTTGCGGAGAAAAGGGCGATAATATCATGCTTGGCGCGGGCGATCTTTATGTAACCGTGTTTGGCGGGCGCACAAGAAAGATAGGGATCCTTCTTGGCATGGATATACCCTTTGACGAGGCCATGCAAAGGCTGTCGGGCGTAACGCTCGAATCTATTGTGATAGCCACGCGCACGGCGCGGGCGGTGCGCAGGCTGCAAGAGCGCGGTCTTGCGGGGCAAAATGATTATCCCTTGCTTATGCATGTGGACGAATTGATAAATCAAGGCGCAAAGCTTGATATACCGTGGCAAAGCTTTGAAAGCGAAATGCTGTTATAATTGTCTCGTGGGAGAAAAAACGCTTTGATATATGAACAAGACACCTGAGCTAAACAAAGAAAAGGAGCGAAAAAATGAAAGAGACTATTCAAGATCTACTATCACGCAGAAGCATTCGCGCATACAAAAAAGAGCAGATCAAACAAGAAGAGCTGGAGACGGTATTAAAATGCGGGACCTATGCGCCGACGGCCATGGGAAAACAGTCGCCCCTTATGATCGCAGTGCAGGATGAAAAAACGATAGCAAAGCTTTCAAAAATGAACGCCGCTGTCGCGGGATCGGACAGCGATCCGTTTTACGGAGCGCCTACGGCGGTTTTGGTCTTCGCGCAGACCGGCAACCCGAACTCCGTGCAGGATGCAAGCCTTGTAATGGGAAATATGCTGAATGCGGCGCACGCCATCGGCCTTGGAAGCTGCTGGATAAACCGATGCCATGAAATGTTTGAAAAGGAAGACGGTCGCGTCCTGCTCAAAGAATGGGGAGTGGATGACGGCTATACGGGAGTGGGCGTCTGCATACTCGGCTATGCCGACGGAAGCTATCCAAACCCGGTGCCACGCAAGGAAAACTATGTTTTAAAAGTTTGAAAAGATAATATAAAAGCAAACGGACTGCCGCGAAAATGGGCAGTCCGTTTGTTTATTGATCTGAAAAATGAGTTTTATTCTCCCAAATCCTCAGATTCCGACACCTTTAGCATTATGGCGCACTCGAGCCGCTTGCGAAAAAGCTTGCAGCCGAATTCATATACGCCCGTCAGATCTCCTGTGGCATGATAGGCGTTGGCGGCGCAGCCTCCCGCGCAATAAAGCTTTGCCCAGCAGTCCTTACAGCCCTCGCGGGAATATACATTGCATTTTTCAAACTCTTTGCGAATTTCGGGCTTGGTAACGCCGTCCCAAATGTTGCCCATCAAAAATTTGGGGTCGCCAACGAATTGATGGCAGGGATAAAGCTCGCCTTGAGGCGTAACGGCAAGATATTCGGTGCCTGAGCCGCAGCCGGAAATGCGCTTATAGATGCAGGGGCCGTGAGCAAGATCTATCATATAATGATAGAAGGTGAGCGGGCGCCCCTCCTTGCGGCGGCGATCCATTTCAAGCGCAAGCTGTTCATACTGAGCAAAGAGCGCGGGGAGGTCGCTTTCTTTAAGCGCGTAATTCTCCGATGGGTCGCATACTACGGGCTCCATGCTAAGCTTGTTGAAGCCAAGCGAGGCCATGTGCAGGATATCTTCTAAAAAATCCGTGTTATAGCCGGTATATGTGCCGCGCATATAATATTCTTTATCGCCGCGCTTGCCCGCAAAGGCTTGAAAGCGCGGAACTATTTTATCGTATGAGCCGTTTCCGCCGCGGTCAACGCGCAAGCGGTCGTTGACTTCCTTGCGTCCGTCAAGGCTCAAAACGACATTATGCATTTCACGGTTACAAAATTCCGCGACTTCATCATCAAGCAGTACGCCGTTAGTGGTCAGGGTAAAGCGAAAATGCTTGCCCGTTTCATCTTCGATAGAGCGGCCGTAAGCTACGAGGCGCTTCACTACGTCCCAGTTTAAAAGCGGCTCACCGCCAAAGAAGTCAACTTCAAGATTGCGCCGTCCCGGAGAATTGGCAATGAGAAAATCAAAGGCCTGTTTTCCGGTCTCATAGCTCATCAGCGCGTTTTCGCCGTGATATTCGCCCTGTCCCGCAAAGCAATAGCCGCACTGAAGATTGCAGCTGTGAGCAACGTGAAGACAAAGCGCTTTAAGCACGCTCGTGTGCTCTTTTATTGCGCAGGCGTGTGAAGCAAAGGCGTCTTCGGTGAAAAGCCTGCCCTGTGACTTTAGCTCTTCTATATCCTGCATACATTCCCGAATGTCGGCCTTGGGAACGTCGGGGTATTTTTCGGATATGACGCTGACTATACGGTCAGCCGCAGTGTTCTCATAAATCGAGATGATGTCGTATGCGACGGGGTCTACGCAGTGGACTGAGCCGCTGTATACGTCAAGCACGATGTGATATCCGTTAAGTTCGTATTGATGTATCATTTTTTATCCTTTTTACAGAGAAAGCTGCCGCCTGAAATGGGCGGCAGCTTCGCTACAATTCAGTGTCTGCTCTTAGTTCTGCTTGCCTTCGCACTTCTGATTGGCAACGCCGCAGGAGGTTTTGCAAGCGGACTGGCAAGAGGTCTGGCATTCGCCGCAGCCGCCGTTATTGATGCTCTTGTTAAGATCGCGGGTCTCGAGAGTTTTGATTCTCTTCATGAAACTAAGTCTCCTTTTTGTTCAGCGAAGCAATATGCGCACATAATGCCTCAGAATACGAATATAATTATACAACAGAACTCAGGGTATTTGCAAGGCATTACTTGACATTTCAGGGTATGTATAAGAAAGGTATTCCACTTTGCGGAAGATCCATGTTATACTTATTATAGGAAAATATGAGTAAAAAGGCTATTTGGAGATAACAAGATGACAAAATCGATATCAGACGAAAAGTATAACGCCATATGCAGAGCAATACTCGAAAACAGCGGAGTGTCATTCTTCAATATAGATTATAAGAGCGAAACGGTGTTCTTTTCGTTTATCGATAGAAAAGGCGCGCGCGAAAAGCGCTGCATGTCTATAGAAGCCGCGCGGAAGCTTCTCGAAAAAATGATGCACCCCGATTTTTCGCTTTCAGCAGGGCTTATGCGAGAAAGCAAGGACGAGAGCTTATCGGGCGAAATGCGTGTTTTGGCGAATTGCGACGGCGACGGATATCGCTGGTATAGAGTCTGCTGCAACCGAAGTTATGATAAAAACGGCGAAGTGTGCGAAATAAGCGGAACGATGAGCGACATAGACAGAATCGAAAAAAAGATAAGAAATCTGGAGAAACGCGCGGACTCAGACTCTATGACGGGACTTTATAACCGTTTGGCGACGGAAATGATGATAAACGAAGCCTTGATGGAGCGCGGAGGAGCCGGGGCGATGTTTATGATAGATATAGACGATTTCAAAAAGGTAAACGACACCATGGGACACCATGCAGGAGATCTTTTGATAAGGGCGGCGAGCGCGTGCATAGCGAGCGTTTTTCGCGAGGACGATATCGTTGGCCGCGTCGGAGGCGATGAGTTCGTTGCTTTTGCCCCGCATCTTTTAGGGCGTGACATGGTCGAGAAAAAGGCAAGAGACATAGTTGAAACGATACGCACAGTGAATATACCGGGAGTACAGACCAAAACATGCAGCGTTGGCGTGGCGGTGCTGCGCGGCGGGCTGCACAGCTTTGAGCAGGGCTTTAAAATGGCGGATAAAGCCTTATATCAGGCAAAAAAAGAGGGTAAAGACGGCTATTGCGTGGCCGACGGGGAAGAACAATGAGAATCGTAATAAAAATAGGCACCTCGACCTTGACCCATTCTACCGGAAGGCTTAATATCCGCCGTGTAGAGGAAATGTGCAAGGCGATAAGCGATATGAAAAACGCGGGACATGAGATAGTGCTTGTTTCATCGGGCGCTATCGGCATGGGCGTTGGCAAGCTGCTTTTGAAAGAGCGGCCTAAGGACATGCCCACAAAGCAGGCGGCTGCCGCCGTAGGCCAGTGCGAGCTGATGTATGTTTACGATAAGCTGTTTGCGGAATATAATCACACGGTGGCGCAGATATTGCTGACGGGAGAAGACCTTGAGCATCCCGATAGGAGCCAAAACTTTAAGAACACGCTTTTCCGCCTGCTTGAGCTTGGCGCGCTGCCGATAATCAACGAAAACGACACCGTTACTACCGAGGAGATAGTGATAGGCGATAACGACACGCTCGCCGCCATTGTGGCGGTGTCTGTGAAGGCTGAGCTGCTCATACTTCTTTCGGATATAGACGGGCTGTATACTGAAGATCCCCATAAAAACAAAAACGCGAAGCTCATACCTCTCGTTAATGAGATAACGCCTGAGATCGAAGCCCTGGCGGGCGGCGCGGGCTCGGGGCTTGCGACCGGCGGAATGGAAACCAAGCTTCACGCGGCGCGCATCGTTATGGAGGCGGGAACGGAGATGGTGATAGCCAACGGCGAAGACCCTCAGCTTTTATACGCTATAGCGGAGGCTAAGCCGGTCGGCACACGCTTTACCGGTAAAAAGGAGAAGAGCTTATGACGACTTTTGAGATATTGAAAAATGCGAAGGCCGCCTCGGGCAGCTTGCGCATGGCCGGAACGGAAAAGAAAAATCAGTCGCTTTTATCTATGGCGTCGGCTTTGCTCGAGCGCGCTGACGAAATACTTTTGGCGAACCGCGAGGATGTTGACGCGGCAAAAGGCAATATCAGCGATGTGATGATAGACAGGCTTATGCTAAGCCGCGCCCGCATAGCTTCGATGGCGGAGGGGCTCAGGCAGGTCGCCGCATTGGACGATCCTGTGGGGAAGGTCTATCAAAGAATAGTGCGTCCAAACGGGCTGATCGTTGAAAAGACGGCCGTTCCCCTTGGCGTGATAGGCATAATTTATGAAAGCCGACCCAATGTTACCTCGGACGCCGCGGCTCTGTGCGTTAAAAGCGGAAACGCCTGCATTTTGCGCTGTGGACGGGAGGCGTGGCGCTCGGCAAACGCGATAACGGGTATTCTTAGAGACGGACTTAAAGCCTGCTCTCTTCCTGAGGACGGAATATCGCTGATACAGGACAGCTCGAGGGAAAGCGCCCGCGAAATGATGGAGGCGATAGGCTTTATCGATCTTCTGATACCTCGCGGCGGAGCGGGTCTGATACGCGCTTGTACGGAAAACGCGAAGGTTCCCTGCATACAGACAGGAACCGGGATATGCCATATTTATGTGGATGCCTCAGCGGACATGGATATGGCGCTAAATATTATTGAAAACGCAAAAACGAGCCGGCCGTCGGTGTGCAACGCCGCCGAGCAGTGCCTTGTGCATAAGGATATAGCGCCGGCTTTTTTGCCGCGCATGAAAGAACGCCTGATAGATGAGAGAAGCGAACTGGGACAAACTACCGTGGAGCTTCGAACGGACGAAAGAGCGTATTCAGTAATAGGCGGAATTCCTGCCTGCGACAAGGACTTTTCCACTGAATTTCTCGATTATATCCTCGGCGTAAAAGTAGTGGACAGCATTGACGAGGCGATATCGCATATAGCCGAGCACGGAAGCGGGCACAGCGAGTGCATAGTAACGGAGGACGAAGCCGCGGCTGAAAAATTCGTATCATGCGTCGATTGCGCGGCGGTCTACGTCAACGCCTCCACCAGATTTACCGACGGAGGCGAATTCGGACTTGGCTGCGAGATGGGCATATCAACGCAAAAGCTCCATGCAAGAGGCCCGATGGGCTTGCAGGAGCTTACTACATATAAATATGTGATCCACGGAAACGGGCAGATCAGATCATAGCGCTTTCACAAATCGCCTGCATTTCCGCATCGCTTAGCGAGGTGGTTCTTCCCGCTTCATAAAGCGCGTCAACCTTTTCTTTTACAGCGGCCACGAGCGGGTCGCTTTTTTCTATGGCCGTGGGCATGAGCTTATGAAGGTTTATCCAATATGCTATGCCGGATAGTCCGCTGTGCGCGTCCACCTTGACTACGTTTGGACGGTTAAGTATTGCGGCCGTGTCAAAAATACTGTAGATCTGCTCGCACTTTTGCAGGCCGTCGGCGTGTATGCCGGCGCGGGTGGCACAAAAATCGCTGCCCATAAACGGGGTCTGCGGGGGAATGGAGTAGGCGATCTCATTTGAAAAATAATCGGCTATTTCTGTGAGCACGGAAAGCTTCATGCCGTTGCTGTCTCCGCGCAGCGAGCAATATTCCATCACCATGGCTTCAAGAGGACAGTTGCCGGTGCGCTCGCCTATGCCAAGAATAGAGCAGTTCACGGAGGAAGCGCCGTAGAGCCACGCCGTGGCCGCGTTTGTCACGACCTTATAAAAGTCGTTGTGTCCGTGCCATTCCAAAAGGGAGCTGTCGATATTTGCATAGTGGCGCAGGCCGTAAATTATGCCGGGGACGCTGCGCGGCAGGGAAGCGCCGGGATATGAAACGCCAAGACCGAGGGTGTCGCAGCAGCGGATCTTTATCGGGATCCCCGCCTCGTTGCCAAGATCATGCAGGGCTGAAGCGAAGGGAACTACAAAGCCGTAAAAATCAGCGCGCGTTATGTCCTCAAAATGGCAGCGCGGGCGGATCCCTCTGTCCAGAGCCATTTTTACTACGGAAAGATATTGCTCCATGGCCTGAGCGCGGGTCATATGAAGCTTTTTGAAAATATGAAAATCCGAGCAGCTCACAAGTATGCCGGTTTCTTTTACGCCCAGCTCACGCACAAGGTCGAAGTCCTTTTCAGTGGCGCGTATCCAGGTGGTTATCTCCGGAAAACGATAGCCCTTTAAGCGGCAAAGCTCGATAGCACGGCGATCCTGCTCGCTATAAACGAAAAATTCGCTTTGACGAATCACGCCGTGAGCGCCGGAAAGCTCATGCAAATAAGTGAAAAGCCGGGCTATCTGCTGCGGAGTGAAGGGCTCGCGGGATTGCTGCCCGTCGCGAAAGGTGGTGTCGGTGATAAAAATATCCTCGGGCATACGCATGGGCACAAGGCGCTGGTTGAACGCGACCTTGGGAATCTGAGAATAATCGAATATTTCGGTAAAAAGATTGGGCTCCTGCACATCCTGAACGTCATACATATAATAGTTTTCTTTTAAAAGGTTGGAGTGCATGTCATAAACGAGCTTACTCATCGTCAATCTCCTTCGAAGTCATTTTCATGCAGCGAGTATAGCATACATGCATCATTGTATACAAGCATACACGATAAATATATTATTTATTGTGCATTTTGAGCAAATTGTGAATAATATACGATAAAAGCAAAATAATGTATGTGAATCGTAAAAAAAATATGTTAAAATAAAGCGTCATACTATGAAAAAATATTGCGATTTGCTTTTCATATAGATATACATATTAGCCAAGTCGTTTACTAAAACGATTAAGGAGTCTCTTGATGAACTTTGAAGAGAAAACGCCCATGAATGCTAAGAACGGATTCTCCACGATTCAGATGCAAACATTGTTATGCTGCATGGATGGAGGCGTTCGCATTATCGGCGTTGGCGATAAATTGACGAGTTTATATATCAGCCCCGGTTACTTTGAAATGCCGGGAGTATCCGAACGGCTTAAAGCTGCGGATTATGATGGCGTACTTGAAATAGTGCATCCGCTGGATCGTGAAAAGCTTGAAAATGCGCTGCGCGCGGGCGCTGTTTCCGAACAGCCGATAAACTGCGATTACCGTGTAAGCACTGATGAAGGATTGTTTTATCGCAGTATGAGGATAGTGCGCGCGCCGGATATGACGGATGGCAAGCTGGCGTCGCTGTGCATAATAAGGGATAACACCGAGAAGAAACAGGCGGAGAACGAGCTTGCAAAAGGCAATGCCCAGCTTGATATCGCCCTTGAAAGAATGAAAGCTTACCTTTGGGAGGTCGACATATCTACAGCGACCTTCCGCATATGGGAGCCGACCACAAAAAGCTACCGCAAGGATATGGTCTTTTCACCGGTACCCTTATGCTTTACCCGGAATAATTGGGTATACCCCGAGTTTGTTTCGGAATATACCCTGTTTTACGAAGATATGCTCGCGGGAAAACCCGAGGGACAGTGCGCCTGCATCCTCAGAGAATTAGACGGGAACCGTTTTTCATGGGTGAAAATGTCATACAAAATGCAGTATGACGAGAACGGCAAGCCGGAAAAGGCTGTTGGCATATCTGAAAGATTTCCTAATATTCTTGATGAAAAATCACGTTTTGAGCAGGAAGAGCGGCTTATCGAGTCAGTAAAGGACAGGCTCGTGGCGGCTCTAAAGGTCAATATTGCCGAGGAGCGGGTGGAAAGCATATATATCCGGGGCGACAGCCTCGTTGATAAGTCCGCTATAGGCTCATGTCAGGATATGTTCAAAGAAAATATCCGCGTTATGATAAACGATGAAGATATTGCGCGTTACTGTTCGCGCATGAACCCTTCTATTCTCAATAACGCCTATGAGCATGGCAGCGATTGGAGCACCACGGAATACCGCCGTAAGGACAAATTCGGCAACGTCAAGTGGGTCTCGGTTTCATGTCTTATGATGACGGAACCTGTAAACAGCGACCTTTTCGCGTTCGTGTATGTCACGGATAAGGATTATCTTAAACGCTGCGAGCTGGCGCTTCCTTCGCGGGTAGAGATAGATCCGGCAACGCATCTTTATATGCGAAAGACGGCGCGGGCGCTTACGCACAGCATCTTGAACGAGCAAAGCAAGACGGACGATCTTTGCGCGCTGATGATAATCGATTTTGAGGAACTCAAAAACATTATCGAGCGCATAAGCTATTCCGTCGGCAGCCGAATGATATTCTCTCTTGCGAGGCTTTTCCGCCTGCTGCTTAATAAAGAATGCGTGATAGGGCGCGAGGATGAATTCCGCATCTCGGTGTTCATGCCGAAGGTGTCGTCCCGCAAGCGGGCATACGAGATCGCGC
>CAYPAH010000021.1:12784-16500 GCA_964408655.1 uncultured Oscillospiraceae bacterium
GAGGCCGAGAATTTAAGAGATCACGCAAGCTCCAGAGAACCGCTCAATTTTTCCGTAGGCATATCGGTTGCGCCGTGCTCAAAGGCAGACAGCGTGATCCTATATACTCAGGCGATACAAGCCTGCGCCCACGCGATAAAGTCTCCAGATAAGCGCCATATATATATGGCCGAGGAGACGGATGCTTCAAGCCTGCAAAAGCTGAACACAGCGGATTTCAACGAGCTTAGCGAATCCCGTCCGCTTACGCAGGATGAAAACGATATTTACGCGAAATGCCTCTCTCTTCTTGTTTGCAGCGACAACTACGCTGACGCCGTTATCGACGTCATGCGTATTTTAGGCAATTATTACGCGGCGGACAGAGTGAACATTTTTGCGCTGAGCAAAGATAAAAAAATGATTATCAGGGCTCACGAATGGGCCATTCCGGGAAGAGCGACCAGTGTTGAGCGCTGGGCGCAAACGCCTGTGGACGATATTCCGGATATTAAAAAGGCGATCTCGAGTGGGATGATCTGCTTGTTTGATAACCGCGACGAGCAGGCGGAAGGCAACACGGAGGCCGGAGAACATATGATTGTGCCGGTGAAGGAAAACGGCGCCGTAAGCGGGCTGCTTTGCTTTAATAATGTGAGCATGCATATGGGCGAAACGGCTTTGATATCAGCGCTCATTCCGGCGGTTGTGTCGTCCTTCAACAAATTCAAGAGGATGCGCGCCGAGGCCGGTGAAGAAATGCGTTTTGACAGGCTGACGGGGCTTCTTGACCGCGACGCCTGTATGCAGTTTATCCGCAAGGCGAATCCTGAAACGATCAGCACCATGGGCGTCATGTTTGTTGACGTGAATGGTTTGTCGGTGGTCAATCAGGAAATGGGAATAGATTACGGCGATAACCTTATCCGCTTTGCCGCCTCCACCATCAAGGGAGAGTTCACTCAGCCCGAGGTATATCGTTATTCCGGCGATGAGATAATCGTGCTCAGCCAGAATGTGACGCATGAGGTCTTTACAAAAAAATGCGATAACATACGCCGCATATATGACACGGTATATCCCGGCAGAATGAGCATCGGCTGCACATGGGCCGATGTGGATATCAATATTCTCAAGATGATCGATCATGCCGTAAAGCTTTCTACGATCTCCAAGCAGTCATATTATCTAAACGAGGTGCACGGCAGCAAGCATATGCAGTCCGAAGCGCTTAAAATACTTATGGGTCATTTGGAGCAAAAACGCTTTCAGGTGTGGTTCCAGCCAAAGGCGAATGTTTTTACCGGAGAAATAGTAGGCGCCGAGGCATTGGTTCGTCTTATCGATCCTGAGCGGGGAGTAATAGGGCCGCAGGAGTTTATCCCTGTATTTGAACGCGGACACGCGATACGCGAGCTGGACTTTTTCGTGCTGGATGAAACGCTGAAAACCATGCAGATGTGGCGTGAAGCGGGCAAAAAAATCGTTCCTGTTTCGGTGAACTATTCCCGCGCAACGCTGCTTGATCCAACGGCTTTGGAAACCACGCTTTCTATTTTCAACCGCTACAGCATTCCACAGAAGATGCTTGAGATAGAAATTACCGAAAGTATAGGCGAAATGGAACATGCGACCATCGGCAAAGCCTGCGGTGAATTCAGGGAAAACGGCTTCCGTCTGGCGCTTGACGACTTTGGCTCGGCATATTCAAGTATGGCGGTGCTGGCCAATGTTCCTTTTGACGCCATAAAGGTAGATAAGAGCATAATCAATAATATAGTGACAAACAAGGTCAGCAGATCGATAGTTGAAAGCACCTTGCGCATATGCAATGAGACCGGCGCGGGCTGCGTGGCCGAGGGCGTTGAAACGGCTGAACAGGCCGAAGCGCTCTTGGGCGTTGGCTGCATTCAGGCGCAGGGCTACTTTTATAATAAACCTATGGATGCGGAATCGTTCGCACATAAATGTCTCAAACAGGAGGAAACAAACAAATGAAGACCTATGCCGAAATGAATCCTATGGAACGGGAAAGCGAGTACACAGCCCTGCGCAAGCAATTCGATGAGATCAAGGCAAAAGGCTTGAAGCTCAATATGGCTCGCGGCAAGCCGGGTAAGGATCAGATAGATCTGGTCTCCGACATTCTCACCGTGCTCAAAACTCCGGAGGATTGCATGGATGGCTCCATCGACGCGCGCAATTACGGCGAGCTTATGGGACTTCCCTCGGCGCGAGAGTATTTCGCGGAGCTTCTGGGTGTTCGCGTGGAACAGACCTTTGTCGGCGGCAACGCCAGCTTGCAGCTTATGTATGACACGGTAGCCAAGGCTTATACCCATGGCCTGCTCCACAGCGAAAAGCCGTGGTCCAAGCTTGATAAGGTGAAGTTCCTTTGTCCGGCTCCCGGATATGACAGGCATTTCAAGATCTCCGAGTCTATGGGTATGGAAATGATAACCATCCCCATGACTGAAAACGGACCCGACATGGATATGGTAGAAAAGCTTATTGCCGATCCGGAAGTGAAGGGAATGTGGTGTGTGCCTAAGTATTCCAATCCCGGCGGCGTGATTTACAGCGATGAGACCGTGCGCCGCATTGCGGGCATGAAGCCCGCGGCTCCGGACTTTTTGCTGATTTGGGATAACGCATATTGCATTCACGAGTTTGACGGCGGGTTCGTGCCCTTCGAGGATATTCTTACGCTTTGCGAAAAAGCCGGGAATCCCGACATGGTGTTTGAATTTGCCTCTACCTCTAAGATCACTCTGCCCGGCGGCGGCGTGTCCGTCATGGCGACAAGCGAAGCGAACCTTGCATATATGAAAAAACTGCTGACCGTTCAGGTGATAAGCTTTGATAAGGTCAATCAGCTCAGGCATGTGCGCTTTTTAAAGAACAAGGCGCATACGCTTGAGGTTATGAAAAAGCACGCCTCGGTTTTGAAGCCTAAGTTCGAAGTGGTGCTAAAGACCTTGGCAAGCAGCGTCGCGCCTTTGCAGATAGCAAACTGGAACAGTCCCAAGGGCGGCTATTTTGTGAGCGTGGACGCCATGCCGGGCACTGCGAAGCGCACCCTTGCGCTTTGTGCGGAAGCGGGAGTCGTTATGACGAATGCCGGCGCGACCTATCCGTATGGAGTCGATCCCAAGGACAGCAACATTCGCATAGCGCCCAGTTATCCTCCTATTGAAGAGTTACAGCTTGCTATGGATGCATTCTGCGTCTGTCTTCGCATGGCGGCGCTTGAAAAGTTTGCGGAGGCATAAGCTTTAAGCGCGGGGATTTTATATGCCGTGAAAACGGCCGGAAAAGAAAGGATATGAATTATGCGTGAAAAAACCGGACTGCTCTCACATAAAATGCGAACAGCATGTCTCGTTATAGAACTGCTTGTTTCTATAGCCTGCATATTGTATCTGCTCGAAAGAATATTTGACAATGAAGCGCAAAACAGCATGGTCATGCTGTTTTGCGCCGTTGCTTTAGCGTTCTGCCTTACCTCCGGAGCATGGCAGCTCCAAAGCTGGCGGGTCAAAAAAAGCGACATGGAGAGAGACAGCCTTCTGCTTGCTATGGGAACGATTTATCCCATGCAGGTGCTTGTTAATCTTGATGATGACAGCTATGATTATCTGCCAGAAACCAGCTTCATAAACTATGAAGTGCCGCGCACAGGCGTTTACAGCAGGCTTGTTGAATCCGGATTAGACATGGTGTTTCCCGATGACAGG
>CAYPAH010000021.1:16510-18597 GCA_964408655.1 uncultured Oscillospiraceae bacterium
CTAAAGAACATCTTATAAGCGCATTCAGCGGCAATGAAACGGCGCTTCGCATCGAATATAGAGATAAAGGCGCCGATGGACAGTATCACTGGATAGTGATGCATGTTTATAAGCTGAAGGAAACATATGACAACAAGCTTAGGGCGATCTTATTTGCGCGGGTGAACGACAACGAAAAAATGAACGAGGAACTGCTCAGGGAATCTCTTGAGATAAAAAAGCGTGAGCTTTCCGACGTTTACAGCGCCTTGAGCATAGGCATCGTAAAAGTAAAAAAGGCCGATGGCTTCCCGCTTCTTTCGGCGAATGATGCGTTCTTTGAAATGATAGGCTATACAAGAGAGCAATTCGCGGTGGAATGCGGCGGACTTATCAAAAACATCACCTTTGGGGCGGATGGCGGCTATTACGACGAGATGTATCCCGGCAAAAGGAGCTCTGGACGCTATCGCGTAGTCAAGCGCGACGGCTCGCTCTTCTGGGCGCGTTACGACGCGATGCTGACTCCCAAGGAAGAAGACGTATATTACATCATGTATACTGACATTTCCGACATGGTAGAAGCGGAGCAGCTACTTTCACAGCAGAAATATTACGGTGAGCTTGCTGATAAGGGAACGCCCGGCACGACTATCATCTTTTCCTGCATGAAGCGCGGAGTGAAGCCGCTTTATATCAGAGGAGACACCATTGGCATGTGCGGCTATACGCAGGAAGAGCTGAAACGATTCAGCGAGAATGGCTATCGCGGCATATTGCATGAGGATGACCTTGCGCGTGTAACGGATTTTATCGGAGATATATTAAAGCGCCGTCCGGAGGAAGCGCAGATCGAGTTCAGGCTGAGATGTAAAAACGAAAAGATCATATGGGTGATGCTGCAATGCAGTATAGCGGCGGATTACTTTGGCGATGACGCTTACATAAGCATGGTGATGGACATAACGGCGCAGAAGGATCGAGAGTCGGAGGCGCTGATACAATCGAATATAGATCAGCTTACCGGCGCATTGAACCGCAGCGCTTTTATTGAAAATGTAGAGGCCGTCTTCGAAAGCTCGGCTCAGAATCAGCGCCACGCGGTGATAATGTTGGATATCGATGATTTTAAAAGGATCAACGATCAGCGGGGACATTCAGTAGGCGACGAAGCTTTGTGCAGCATAACAAGCGTTTTGCGAGAGCTGCTAAGAAGCGATGATTTGATTGGCCGCCTTGGCGGAGACGAGTTTATGGTGCTGCTGCGCAATGTGCAGAGCGAAGGCGTATTGGCGCAGAAATGCGCGGAGATATGCCGGCGAATATCTGAGATCATTGTAGACCAAACGGGTATTTCGGCCAGCTTGGGAGCCGCGAGCTACCCGAAGGATGCGAAAAACTTTGAAACAATGTATCTGTGCGTTGATACCGCGATGTATGAGGCAAAGCGTCGCGGGAAAAACACATATTGCATCTATTCTCAGGATATGCAGAACATGACGCTTATTTAACGGGATCTGCGCCGGATCAGGCTTCGGGCGCTGCTTGAAGCGAATGCTCAACATAAAAGCGTCCCGCAAAGGCGATAAGCGCCGCGCAGAGTGTTGTATATGCGGGAATGCTGTCTTCGGCGCGCATATGCGAGAGACCGCCTTCGAGGCCCTTTGAGAGAGAATCCTCAAGAGCGCCGCAGAAAAGATCATAACGCGGGGCGTCGCCTCGCGCTGAAAGAGAAGAAAGCAGCGAGGATATCTCCGAAATGGAGAGCACCCGCTTTAACACGCAAACCATTATCAAGGCTGAAAGCTGATCGCGTCCGTATTTTTTCTTTATGGGCGGCGCTATCAGCTTTTGCTTTACATAATTATTTATCATGGCGGCCGTAATCGCGGTATCGTCGCAGGAAGAAAGCGGCTGCAAGGTTTCGTTCACGACCAGGAGCACTTGATCCATATAAAGAGGGATCGAAGGCAGCTCGCCCCATCTTGGACAATGAAAATCACATATCGTAGCAGAAGCATGAAGCATAAAAATATCCTCCCAATAATCAAGTAAAATATATCACATGATATAAGCTATGGTCAATGGCTGTTGACGCTCGAATTATA
>CAYPAH010000022.1:0-18562 GCA_964408655.1 uncultured Oscillospiraceae bacterium
TCGGTGAACCGTATGCTTTCCGCCGAATGCTACAAGCAGAGGATGGAGCGCGGGCTAACTTTCTTCGAGATGGGCTATATGCTGCTGCAAAGCTATGATTTTCTCGAACTCAACCGCCGTTTCGGCTGCGTTTTGCAAATGGGCGGCGACGACCAGTGGAGCAATATACTCTCCGGCGCGGATCTTATTCGCCGCAAGGAGCAAAAGCCCGCATTCGCGCTTACCACGCAGCTTCTTACCAACAGCGAGGGCAAGAAGATGGGCAAGACGGAAAAGGGAGCGCTTTGGCTCGACAAGAACAAAACCTCGCCCTATGAGTTTTATCAATACTGGCGCAATGTCGACGACGCCGACGTTGAAAAATGCCTGCGGCTTTTGACCTTTATCCCCATGGACGAGATACGCGCCATAACCGCGGAGGGCGGCGCTTCGCTTAACGACGCAAAGCGTAAGCTGGCCTTTACCCTCACCGAGCAGGTGCATGGCACGGAAGAGGCGGAAAAAGCGCAAAAGGCGGCGGAGGCTCTCTTTGGCGGCGGCGGAGATATGGAGCATGTGCCTACCGTTAAGCTTACAAGCGCCGATATAGAAAGCAGCGGGCTTCGCGTAGTGGATCTCTTGGTGCTCGGCAAGCTTTGCCCCAGCAAGAGCGACGCAAGGCGCATGATACAGGGCGGCGGCGTCAGCGTAAATGATGAAAAGATAGGCGATGTGGCCGCGTGTGTCGAACGATCGCTTCTTGGCGAGGGCTTTCTTCTTAAAAAAGGAAAGAAGGGCTTTGTCCGCATAATGGGAGAATAATGCGCTCCTATAAAACGGTAAAACAAAAATCGGAAACAGAGATAGTTATAAAGCATTCACGCTTTATCGGCAGGTGCTTCCCCGTTCAGAGCGAAGGGGAAGCGCTTGCTTTGCTTAATGAGATACGCAAGACCAACTGGGACGCGACGCATAACTGCTTTGCCTACCGCATCGGAGAAACGGGCGGCGCGGCGCGCTTTTCGGATGACGGAGAGCCGGGCGGCACGGCGGGCAAGCCGATAGTTGATGTGCTCAGCGCAAAGGAGCTTGTCGATACCCTGATCGTCGTTACAAGATACTTTGGCGGCATACTTCTTGGGGCGGGGGGACTGGTGAGAGCTTATTCGCAAAGCGCCGCGCAGGCCTGCTCCGAAGCCGGACTTATAGAGATGCGCGCGGGGAAAAAGCTTGAGATAAAAACAGATTATTCCCGCTATGGGGCGCTTGAAACGCTTTTAAGGGAAAGAGCGCAGATAATAGAAACGGAGTTTGGCGCGGAGGTGCTGATAAAGGCTATGGCGGCGCAAGAGGAGGCGGAGGCGATAATAGCCGCGCTTGTAGATAAAAGCGGGGGACGCTGCGACGCCAGGATAGCCGGGGAGGGCTATATCGAGACGCCTTTATAAGCGACACAAAATGTTCAAGGAATTGTTATGGTATTACGCAAACATATCGTTTATAATTAGGGTGAGTTAATATGATACTCACCCTATTACTTTGGAACGGGGGAAAAGATAGATGAGAAAGACCATACTGCAAAGAAAGCTGACCGGCATAGCGCTGGCTCTCGCGCTCTGTCTTGGCCTTTGCACTGTGGCGCAGGCAAGCAGTCTTAATGTATATTGCGAACCGTCGTCGGCTGCGCCCGGCGAGAGCGTGAATTTCAATATAGTCGTAAGCAACAGCAGTGAATATTCCATGCAGAGCCTTTCATATAGTTGCGATTATACCGGCTTTGCGTTTTCGGGGCCCAACGGTATAGCTCCCGGTGAAAGCGGGACCTATACGGGCGCCGTCACCATGACGGACATTATGCTCGACGTGCCCATCACTTTCACCCTGCACTGGGAATATTATGACGCGAGCGGAAACAGCGTGGGTTCGGATAATATGTCGGCTTCGGTGACCGTGCCGAGGGGAACGGCTGCGATAGATCCCATGGCACCGGGCGTTCAGCCGGGCGCAGGCGTCAGCGCCGCCCGCACGGCCAGCACAAAAAAGGCTTCAAACGGAGAACAGGTCACTTTAAGCTATACGGTAACAAACAACAGCGCCGATGAGCTCACTGAGCTTTCTATAACCGACAAAGAGCTGAGCTCAGAGCCGCTGGTGAAGGATATCACCGTGGCTCCGGGAACGGTCTATACCTTCGAATATATATATACCATGGGAAGCAAGACCGTTAATTCCATTCCGGTGATAAACTATAAGGCGGCGGGGAACGCGGCTTCGGTCACGGTTGAAGAGATCGCAATGGGCATGGTGAACACAAAGCTTTCCGTTGAGGTGGTGCAGGGCGCGCCTACGGCGGAGGGAGTTTCCTTTACGCTCAACATCACTAACAACGGCAATCAGAAGATAAGCAAGATAAAAATAAAAGATGAAAAGGGCGAAAGCGTCAGCAACGAGGGCTTTGCGCTTTCGGTAGGCGAAAGCCGCACCTTGAGTTATCAGGTGCCAAACGAACAGGAGCGAAACGTGGTGTTTTACCTTACTGGCAGCTCCGCCTCAGGCGACGCATACGAGGATAACACCCAAAGCTATGTGGTGCGCAGATATATCGATCCCGCGCTGGTGGGGCTTGAGTTTTCCGCCGAGGTGCTTGAAACGCTGAATTCTCAAGGCAGCATAAAGCTTCGTTTCATAGTAAAAAACACGGGCTCTATCCCTCTTGAAAACCTTGTGCTTTCAGAAAACGAATTTGGCGAGATACGCAGGCAGGAAAGCCTTCCCGTGGGCGAAACGGTGCTTGAGGAAACTGTCAACGTCGGCGCGCCGAGGGATATGGTCTTCACCGTGAACGTTCAGGATGAAGCCCGCAATGATTATACCTATACCGCGAATATAACGGCCGCGTATATCGGCGTTGAAGCCCCGCAGGGAACCGTGCAGGCTGGAACGAACGCGATAGACGATATTGAATCTATAGGTATGGAGATAGGCAATAAGGTGAGCGACGCGCTGACTGTGGCCTTGGTCATTCTGGGAGTGCTTTGCGTGCTCTCGGCGGCGGCGCTCGTTACTCTTGGCATAATGGAAAAGAAAAGAAAAGAGGAGTCGGCGCGAAGAAAAGCTTATCAGGCAAGGCAGATGCGCGCGCAGGCCCGCGCCGAGGCGGAAAACGCGGCGCAGCGCGCTAATCCGCGCCAAAGCGGAGATGCCTATTATAATAACAATAATCAGTACGGAACGGATATGACGCGCGCCATACCGAGGCAAAACGGCGCCGGATATGCGCCGCAAAACAACGCGAACCAATATCCGGAGCAGGGCGCCGGCTCTTATGCGCCCCCTTCCGGCGACACGCAGAGGTTTTACCCTCCGAGAGAAAAAAATTAAAAATGCGAAAAACGATAACGGCATATATCATAGTGGCCGCGATGCTGTTTCTATGCGGGTGCGGCGGCGCAGAGAGCAATGCGACGGAGGTGGAGATCAACTCCGCAGCCTCTATTGCGCCTGAACATGCGGATGTGACGCCGGAAACGCCGGAATATGAAATGAAGCCGCGCACGCTTTATTATCCAGAGGGAAGCGGCGAGGGAAACGCCGAATATATACTCAGCTATGAGCTGCCCTTCTTTTACGGCCGGACGGCCGAAAGCGCAAACGCCGCCATATTGCTTTGGGAAAACGAGCTTTTAGAGCGCGTGAACAGCGAGCGGCTTCCCTTCGCGGATCGCGCGGAAAATGAAAAAGCGCCTTCAACGCTCGTAAAGGCGGAGATCAGCTTTGTGAGAGGCTATACAAACGTTATTTTGACAGAGACGGCGGATTATGGCGCCGAGCCGGAAATAAGCAAAAGCGCGATAGTTCTAAAGCCGAACGGAGAAGAAACGAATCTATACGAGGCGACGGGGCTATATACGCCGGAAGAGCTTATCTCGCAGCAGATATATAATTATATCGATAAAACAGATCCGGCAAGAGAAAAATTCCACGGCGACATAACGCTTTCGGATATAGAATTGTCTCTTGACCTGTATAACGGCTTTTACTTGAAGGAGAACGCATATGAATTGCTTTTTCAAGGAGGAATGCTTGCGGACGAATCACAGGGGGCTGTGAGCATAGAGATAGCGGAGGCCGCGCTTTATCCCGACTTTGTGGGCGAAATGATAAGTCCTGAGGATTATTCGGCTCTTTTGCCGGCTTTACAGCGCCTTGCCCGCGCCTGCGCAGCTGAAAATCACAGCTTCGACCTTGAGCCCGATGCTTTGACGGCCACGCTTTTTATGGCGCTGCTGTTTTCAAACGATTCTCCTAACGGGACGGCGATAAGCATTTCAAGGGAGGAATACGAGCGGCAGGCGAAAGTATGGTTTTCATCATGGCCGCAGGATATTTCATCGGGCGACGGCACCGTGCTTGAAAACGGAGAATACAGAATACCTATGATCTCCGTTGCCGATTACGGACTAAGGCTTGATGAATGCGGACAGGAGGGCGACACGCTGCTGCTTAGGGGAGTGCTCTTTTACGGCAAGCCCGGCAGCGCGGACTGGGGAGAGCTGACTCCCGTAACGCTGAAGCTTACAAAAGGAGACGCCGCCGCGTCGTATTATCTTACGGGATTTGACTATGCCTGAGTTTTCGATGCTTTCACTGAATAATGCGGGCGTTTGCCTGCATCTTGGCGGACAGAGCATTCTTGTAGACGCCCTTGAGGATGGCTATCCTCCCTATGAAGGCTCTGATTGGGAGCTGATGTCGCTTCCGGCGGATGCGTTGCTTTTCACGCATAAGCATCCGGATCATTTTTCGGCCAGAATGGTTTTTGCGTATTTGGAAAGGCACACACAGTGCCGCGTGTTTGCGGGCGCGGAGGTGATTGAGTCGCTAAAGGCGCTGCGCGTAGAGGAAAAAAGGCTGATAAGGCTTTTAGATTATGAAAATACCGCCATAAACGACGAGATAAGCGTTATGGCGCTGCTAACACGGCATATGGGCGCGGAATACCGCCATAAGGAGCATTATTCGCTGCTTCTGGAATATAAGGCCAAAAGAATACTCTTTGCGGGAGACGCGGCGCCGGTGCATAACTGCTTTGAGCATAACGGACGTTCTCTCGGCCATGTCGATATCATGGTCGCGCCGTATGTATATGCGATGTATGAGCCCGCGCAGCGCCTTTTCGGGCGCGCGATGCAAACCGATGTGCTTGCGCTCAATCATATTCCGCAGCCGGATAATGAAGAGATAAGAGCTTGTCTTCACGCGATCCCCGCTTCGGCGCGGGCATATAAGATGATAGTCACAGAAAGAAACACACAGATGGAGGTAGATTGATATGGTGAATTTCACGTTGCAGATCCCTACGAAGGTCGTGTTCGGACGCGAGAGCTATAAGCAGCTTGGCGAGATCGTTGCGGGCTATGGCTTTAAAAAGGTACTTCTGGTGTATGGGGGGAAAAGCATACATAAAAGCGGCCTTTATAATGCCGTGACGGAATCTCTTTGCAAAAGCGGAGTAGATTATGCCGAAATGGGCGGAGTAAGGCCGAATCCCACGTTGGAGTTTTCACAGAGGACCGCCGATTTTGCCCGCGAGCAGGGCATTGAGATGTTCCTTGCGGTGGGCGGCGGCAGCGTTATAGACAACTGCAAATTCGCGGCGCACGCCGTGGCAAACAACGCCTCCGTTGCCGATATTTACGAACGAAAGGTTCCCGTGCTCAAGACGATGCCGCTTGGCGTAGTGCTTACTATTGCCGCGGCGGGCAGCGAGACGAGCGACAGCGCTGTTTTGAGCGACGAAGCGAACGGCACCAAGCGCGGGCTCAGCACGCAGTTCAACTATCCGCTTTTTTCCATAATGGATCCGCAGCTTAGCTTTACGGTGTCAAAATACCAGACCGCCTGCGGAACGGTGGATATCCTGATGCACACTATGGAACGCTATATGCGCCTTGACGCGGGCGACCATGAGCTCGTTGACGGCATGTGTGAGAATCTCTGCCGCAACGTTATCGAAGCCGGACGCAAGGCTCTGAATTCGCCCGACGATTATGACGCACGCGCAACGCTTATGATGGCGGGCAGCCTTTCGCACAACGGGCTTATGGGCATGGGCAGCAAATATAATATGAGCGCGCATAAGCTTGAGCATGAGATGAGCGCGATAGATCCGGAAATCGCGCACGGGGCGGGGCTGGCCGTGGTATGGCCGGCATATCTTGAATATGTATTAAAATATAATCCCTCGCGGGCGGCGAAATATGCGGCGAACATTTGGGGCTGCAAGGGCGAAAGCGAAGAAGAGATAGCTCTTGCTGGCATTGAAGCGACGAGAAGCTATTTCCGCGAGATAGGAATGCCCTCCACGCTTGAAGAGCTTGGCTTAACTGAAAAACACATTGCGAAGATGGCGGCCATGGCGACCGTAAACGGAGAGATCGCGGCCTGTAAGCCCATCACAGAGGAAGACGCAAAGAATATTTATAGACGCTGTCTGTGAGAGGAAAAAAATATGGGGAAAATGAACTTGCTGGAAAAGGTCATAAACGCTGCCGGACAGGTGGAGGGCTTTTGCGTAGTTAAGAGCGTGATGCAAAAGACCAACGCTAAAGGGGCTGAATATCTCGACATGATCCTTTGCGACGCGGGCGGAGAAATCGACGCAAAGCTTTGGGATTATGCGCCCGAGACTCACGGGAGCTATGTGGCCGACAGCATAGTGAAGGTTCGCGCCACCGTGAACGTCTGGAAGGACAGCCAGCAGCTTAAGATCGACAAAATACGCAATACCCGCGCCGAGGATGAAGTGGATATGGCGGGCTTGGTGCCTTGCGCGCCTATATCCTCGCAGACGATGTATGATGAGCTTTATGCCTGCGCAGAGGAGTTTCGCGACGGGGATCTGAAAATGCTTACGCAGTATCTTCTTCGTGAAAACAAAGATAAGGTGCTGAAATATCCCGCCGCCCTAAAGCTGCATCATGCGATGCGAGGCGGGCTTCTCTATCACACTTCCACCATGCTTCAGGCGGCGCAGAGCATTTGCGACGTTTATAAGGGATTATATCCATCTCTTAGCCGCGAGCTCGTATACACCGGAATAATATTGCACGACATAGCCAAGTGCACAGAGCTTTCAGTCGGCAATATGGGGCTTGCCACCGCTTACAGCACCCCGGGACAGCTTCTCGGACACATCAATATGGGCGTAGGCATGGTTGAAAGAGCGGCGGCCGAGCTTATGATAAGCGAGGAAACAAAGGTGCTCGTGCAGCATATGCTGCTATCGCATCACGGCGTGCCGGAATATGGCAGCCCCAAGCCGCCTATGTTCCCCGAGGCTGAAATAGTCAGCACTCTGGATGTTCTGGATTCACGCCTTTATGAAATGTACGACGCCACGGAGTCCGTTGCAGAAGGAGAGTTTTCCGAAAGGCAATGGGCGCTTGATAATCGCCAGATCTTTAAGCACGGGCATGTCTGATAATCTTGGATCAGCCCGGGAACCGAAAGGAGAATTGATAAAATGTGTGGTGTAGTAGGCTATATCGGCAGTAAGGACGCCGCTCCGCTGATACTTGACGCGCTTGAAAAGCTGGAATATCGCGGTTATGACTCAACGGGAATGGCCGTATGCAATAACGGAGAGATAAAGGTATCAAAATCAAAAGGAAGGCTGAGCGTTCTTCGCGAGAAAACGAATAACGGAGCTGATCTTCCGGGACATATGGGCATTGGCCACACCCGCTGGGCGACGCACGGAGAGCCGAGCGATGCGAACGCGCACCCCCATATTTCACACAGCGGCAAGGTCGCGCTCGTGCATAACGGGATTATAGAAAATTATATCGAGCTGCGCGATATGCTTCTAGATAAGGGCTATATTTTCCATTCCGAAACGGACACGGAGATCGTGGTTCAGCTTATCGATTATATTTATCAGGGAGATCCTGTTCACGCAGTGCGCGAAGCGGTGAATATGCTTGTGGGCGCGTTTTCGCTCACGATCATTTTTGCCGACTATCCCGACCGCATATTTGCCGTTAGAAAAGACAGTCCCTTGATCCTCGGCGTAGGCAAGGGAGAAAACTTCATAGCTTCGGATATTCCGGCGCTGCTTACCCACACGCGGGACATCATTCGCCTTGGCGAATATGAGATGGCGGTCGTTGACGCTAAGGGGATAATAGTGTTTGACCGTTATGGCAAAAGGCTCGAAAAAGAGATACAGCATGTCACATGGGATGTGGGCGCTGCCGAAAAGGGCGGCTATGCGCACTTTATGATAAAAGAGATAACGGAAGAGCCGGAAGTGATACGCAACACCGTGCATCCCCGCATCCATACAGGCAGGATAGAGCTTGAGCTAAAGCACATCACAGAGGACGACATACGCGCATTTGACCGCATATTCATCGTTGCCTGTGGCTCCGCCTATCATGTGGGCATGGTGAGCAAGATATATCTTGAAAAATTCACCCGCATTCCGGTAACGGTAAGTCTCGCCTCGGAGTTTCGCTATGAGTCGCCGATAGTCGGCAAAAATACGCTAACGATAATTATCAGCCAGTCGGGCGAAACGATAGATACGCTTCTTGCCCTGCGCGAAGCGAAGGCTTTGGGAAGCCGCGTGATATCCGTTGTGAACGTGGTGGGCAGCAGCATAGCAAACGAAAGCGAGGATGTGCTTTATACATGGGCGGGTCCGGAGATAGCGGTAGCCACCACAAAGGCATACAGCACACAGCTTACCGTGCTTTATCTTATCGCTTTGAGGTTTGGCGAGCTGAGAGGAAATCTTGGCGAAGCTGAAATATCGGAAAATCTCGCGGCGCTTGAAAAGCTGCCGGAACAGGTCGAAGAACTGTTAAAGCAAAAGGAACAGCTTCAGAAGCTTGCTTCGCAGTATTTCAATAATAAGGATGTGTTTTTCCTTGGCCGCAACCTCGATTATGCCTTGGCGCTTGAGGGTTCGTTGAAGCTCAAGGAGATATCCTATATTCATTCAGAGGCATATGCGGCGGGAGAACTGAAGCACGGCACCATTTCGCTTATTGAGCCGGGAACGCTGGTCATCGCGCTTTGCACCTATAGCCCTCTGCTCGATAAAATGGTCAGCAACATTCGCGAGGTCAAGGCTCGCGGCGCAACGATAATAGCCTTGTGTCAGACGGGGTCGGAGGATGTTGCAAGAGTAGCGGATCATATAATAGAGATACCAAAGTCGGCAATGCTTACGCTTCCATCTCTATCTATCGTGCCGTTGCAGCTTTTTGCTTATTATATGGCGCTTGCCAAGGGCTGCGACATTGATAAGCCCAGAAATCTCGCCAAGAGCGTGACCGTGGAATAATAAAGGCGCTCAGGTCAAAAACTCCATAACGCGGTTTTCATCATAACCGGTTTTTTCTCGCAGGAGATCGAGCAGCGTTGTTTGCCCGCTCAGGGCGTCCATGCTTTCGTCTCCCGCGAGTTTTCCTTTATGAAGGATGATCGCCCGCTCCGCAAAACTTTCGATCTCATTTACTAGATGGGTGGAGATCATTATGCTTTCACCTTCGAGCATACCGGCCATTATGCGCAAAAAATCACGGCGCGTGAATACATCCTTGCCGTTGAAGGGTTCATCCATAAAAATGTAGTCGGCGCCGCGGCTAAAGCCAGCGGCCAACTCGGCTTTGGCTCGTTCCCCCTTGGACATTTCTATTATGGGGCGCTCTTCAAGCTCAAAAAAACGGCAAAGCTTTTTATAGCGTGCGGCGTTGAAGCGCGGATAAAACTGCGAAAGGAACTCGCCTGTCTGACTTGGGCTAAGACGGCCAAGGCAACTGCCCTCGCCGCTGATATATGCGACCTTTTCACGCTGAGCATAGATGGGTTTGCCGTTGAGGAGCACCGCGCCGTCTGGCTGAAGCAGGCCGAGTATGCATTTGATAAGCGTCGTTTTACCCGCGCCGTTTTCGCCGAGCAGCGCTGTGATCTCTCCCTGCGGCAGAGAGAAGCTAAGGTCTTTTAGCACATTCTTTTCATTGGCGTAGCTATAGCTGAGATTTTCTATTTCGAGCATTTTTACGACCTCCAGCTAAGGGCGCCCATGTCTGCATGAAGCGACCTGTATTTTTGCAGTTCGTAGCCCGTGCGACCCCAGTCTAGCGAGCTTTGGGCATAGCTCAACTGATCCTGCCATGCGTCGGTAAATATATCGAAGGAGCATAAAGCCTCGCCCTTTGCGCCGAGCACCAAAAAACGGGCGTCATAAGCGCTGATGCTTGCGCTTTGTATGCGTGGAACTCCTTGGGTGGAAAGAAGCCAGCGACCCTGTGCAAAGCCGAAATCAAAACAGTGCCATTCGTCCGCAAGGCTTGAAAGCAGTGCGCCCGTTTGAAGATCAAGAGCGTAGAGAGAGGCCTCGGCCTCATCTACATTCTGCGCCGCATCATATACGTTTTGCGGATCCAAGCGATAGCAAAGTATGCTTGCCCCGTCGCGGGTCACACTAAGCTCCGTCCAGGGTTTGCTTTTTACAGCATAATTTCCCATTTCGGTTTTGCGAAGCAGCTCGCCTTCGAGCGTATATATCTTAAGCGTTAATTCGCCGTTTTCAATAAGCAAAAGGCAAAGCATTCCGTCCACGCTTTCATCCTCATGGACATAGACGAATTCCGTGGGTTTCGCATCATATTTTATCTCCGTAAGCACCGTGACGGATTCGAATTTAGCGCCGTATAAATACTCGTTCAGCCCCGTGTAGTCTTTTCGATAGCTTATATCGAGAACTTGCGCCGCTTTATCCACGCTGCGCTTTAGCGAAGGGGTCGCGGTGCCCTTTTTCATGCCGTCCTTATATGTGTAATCTTCAAAGACGCTCACGCTGTCGGGAGCGGGAACGAGGCGGCTATATACGGAACCGCTTATTATTGTTTCGCTTGAGAGGATCTTCCGTTTGCGGAATTTGTGAGTGAGAACGCCGTTTTGTAAAAGCAGCTCCTGCGTGTGCGTGCCGTCGCCGAGCTCCATCGGAAGAGTAAGCGAAGCGAACAGAGCTTCGTCGCCGCTAAGATCAGCGAGCTTATATTTACCGTCTCCCGAGCGGGCAAACAGGCTCAGCGCCGTGCAAAGTATGATGAGCAGGCACAGCCCGCCGCTGATGGCGGCAGAATGGGTCTTGATAAACGCCTTCATTTGGAAGCTCCCTTCTTTTTTGTTCGCTTGCATAGCGCTATATAGTAGTTCGCGAGTATAAACAAAAGAAAGATCGTGTTGATAATTACGCGCGATACGTCGCCATGAGCGGATTTTGCCAAAAGCGCGCCGCGTATTGAGAAAAGAAAGGCAGCAAACGCGACCGTGATGACAGCGCTCTAAGCGCCGTTAAGGGATTTATCCGAGCCAAAGAGGGTAAGAGCGGGCGCGCTGCCAAAGCAAAGCAGCAGAAGAAGAGAGTGCAGCGTTTCGGGCAGGGATTGTGGCAGCAGTATATGGAAAAGGTCACTGCGAAGCACAGCAAGAAACAAACCGTTGCTGCGGGCGACGGGAAAGCCGAGCTGTTGTGAACTTGTGTTTGCGGCGCTTTGGCAGGCTGAGACAACAGAGGGATAAGCTGTGAGCAAGGAGATCGTTTGCGTGGCAAAAAGCATTAAGGCGCCAAGCACGCCCGCGCTGATGAAGGCCAGAACCATAGCACGGCGGGAACCGGGCAGCATCAAAAATATGTTTACGCCGCCCATACGGGAAAAGTCGCCCATGCATCGAAGGGAACTTAGAATGGCTTGCAAACACAGCGAGCCGACAAACACATAGGGAAGATTGGATAGATATATGATGCTTTCATATGGCAAAAAAGCATGAAGCGCATTGTCAGTATTGCTAAGCGCGAAGGCTGAAAGCATAATGTGCGTCACGAAAAAAAGCGCAAGGCACAGCAATATGTTTTGCAGAAAAAAATATTTATACACGAAATTAGTCAGCTTGTAATATTTCATATCCTGTCCTCCCAGTGTTTTTGTATCAATTCTATAAGCTGCTCCTTAGAGAGCCTGTTATCCTTGGCCTTTTGCACAAATTTGCGCACAAAGTCTTCGCTGAGTTCGAGCTCTATGCGCTCTTTTATCATTGGAGTGATAAACACGGAGGAGGCTGCGTTTTGAGGGGTAAGGATATAGCCTTCGTCCTCCATCAATCTGAAAGCCTTTTGAACGGTATTGGGGTTCACGCCCAAACACGCGGCGACCTCGCGGCGTGAGGGCAGCGCTTCGCCGTTTTGAACCGTACCCGCGGCAATGGCGCGCTTTACATGGGCGGCCAGTTGAATATAAACTGGTTCGTCATTATTCAGCTTTAGCTCAGAAAAGTCCAAATATTTGCCCTCCGTTAAACTGCACTATAGCACTAGTACAGTTTGATGTCAATACGGGGTGAAGAAAGCTCTTTATGCACTAAGGCGTGAAAGCATAGTGGCAGCCGCTATAAACGAGTGAGAAAATATCAAAATAAAAAAACGCGGTCGTGTTGCCGCGTTCATTCTGCTTTATAAGCCTTATCTGCAAAACTTGACAGCCTTACATTATGACCTCCGGCTGATATTCTTTCAATTCGGGCAGAAGCCGGATAAGCTCGGGCTCGGAGAGCGCGGGAATGCGCAGGCGAAGCTTATCTTCCTCTCTGAACTGTGAGGGCATGTGATAAACATTCAGCCGCCAGCGCGGAAGCTGAGGCAAAGCTTTGGCAAGCTCAAGCAGCCCCTCGGCGCGAAGGCCGGGGTAAACGGTGGTTCGCCCTTCACATTGAACGCCCTGTGATACGGCTGATAACAAAAGAGAGAGAGCTTTGTCAAAGCCGTCGCAGCCCGTTACTATTTCATATTGGTCACGGGAGGCTTTTAGATCTATTGCGAGATAATCTATGAGATTATCAGATAAAAGTCTCTCAATGGGAGATGAAAGCTGGCCGTTTGTATCAAGCTTCACCTTGTAGCCCATTTCCTTCAAGCGCAGTATGAAATCATAAAGGTCGCTTTGCAGGGTAGGCTCGCCGCCGCTGACGACTACTCCATCCAAGAGACCGATGCGCTTTTTAAGGAAGCTGAATAGCTCTTCCTCAGAGAGTAAAGGGGCGTTGCCGGATAGCAACGCCCTGTTGTGACAATAGAAACAATCAAGATTGCAGCCTACGGTGAAAAGAACGCAGGAAAGCTGTCCGGGAAAATCTATTGTGCTGCTTTTTTGTATGCCGCCTATCTTCATTGCGCCTGTAGCTCTTCGGGCTTGATAACATATTTCACGCGCTGGCGGTATTCCTCCTGCTTGCCCTTGTGATAATTCTGAACGGGGCGCAGATAGCCTACTACGCGGCTCCACACCTCGGTCGCGCGTTTGCATTCGGGACACTCGTATACCTCGCCGGAGATATAACCGTGCTCGGGGCAAACGGAGAAGGTAGGCGTAAGCGAGAGATAAGGCAGCTTGTAATTATTGAAGGCTTTTTGCAGCAGCTTTTTGGCTATGGAGATATCCTTTATCTGTTCGCCCAGATAAAGGTGCAAAACCGTGCCGCCGGTATATTTGCACTGTAACTCGTCCTGAAGGTCGAGCGTCTCGAAAATATCGTCGGTGAAGCCTACGGGAAGCTGCGAGGAATTGGTGTAATAGGGAGTGTTTTCGCCGGCCGTGATGATGTCGGGATATTTTTCCTTGTCGAGATTCGCAAGGCGGTAGCTTGTGCCCTCGGCGGGCGTTGCTTCAAGATTATAGAAGTTGCCGGTCTCCTCCTGTATGCGGGCGATCACCTCGCGCATATAATCAAGCGTTTTGTTCGCAAAGGCTTGTCCCTCGGGTGTGGTCAGATCCTTGCCAAGATAATTGAGACAGGCTTCGTTCATGCCTACCAAGCCTATAGTGTTGAAATGGTTATACCAATAACTGCCCGTGCGCTCTTTGACGTTTCTCAGATAATGCGCCGAATAGGGATACATGCCGTTGCCGGTCTGCTTTTCGATGGTCTTGCGTTTTATTTCAAGAGAATTGCGGGCAATGTTCATCATCTGCCAAAGGCGGCTGCGGAATTCGCTGTCGCTCTTTGAAAGATAGGCGATGCGCGGAAGGTTGATCGTGACAACGCCGATAGAACCTGTAAGCGGGTTGGAACCGAAAAGTCCGCCGCCGCGCTTGCGAAGCTCCTTGGTGTCAAGGCGCAGGCGGCAGCACATGGAAAGCGCATCCTCGGGAGAAAGATCGGAATTAACGTAATTAGAGAAATAGGGGATGCCGTATTTGCAGGTGACCTCCATAAATTTATCAACGACGGGGCTGTTCCAGTCGAATTCACTTGTGACATTGATGGTAGGTATGGGGAAGGTGAACACACGTCCCTTGCTGTCGCCCTCCATCATAACGTCGCAGAAGGCGCTGTTTATCATATCCATCTCGGCCTGAAAATCGCCGTAGGTCTCGGGCATGAGTTTTCCGCCGACTATCACGGACTGATCCTTCAGGGTGCGCGGCGGCACGATATCGAAGGTAAGGTTGGAAAACGGGCACTGGAAGCCGACGCGGGTAGGCACATTAAGATTGAAGACAAATTCCTGCAGAGCCTGACGCACCGTGCGGTAATCAAGATTATCGTAACGGATGAAGGGGGCGCAATAGGTATCAAAGGACGACCATGCCTGAGCTCCGGCAGTCTCGCCCTGTGTGGTAAAGGTCGAATTGACTATCTGGCCGAGGAACGAACGCAGATGCTTGGCGGGCTTGGACTCGACCTTGCCGGGTACGCCGCCAAAGCCGTCGGTAAGCAGTTGACGAAGATCCCATCCCGCGCAGTACGGGCCGAAGAAGCCGAGATCGTGCAGATGAATATCGCCCGACATGTGAGCGTTGCGTATCTCGTCGGGATAAACCTCGTGCAGCCAGTACTGACGGGTGAACTTTTCTCTTATATAATTGTTCATGCCGTTGATGGACTTCTGCGCGTTGGCGTTTTCTTTGATCTTCCAGTCCTGGTCGTCAAGATATTTGGAGAACATATCGATGGTCGCGCCGATAAGCGCGTTTGATTCGCGCGCGCCGCGCCGTTTTTCACGGTAAAGAATGTAAGCCTTGGCGGTTCTGGCGTGTCCGTTCTCTATTAAAACCTTTTCAACAAGATCCTGTATCTCTTCGACGTCAACGATGGCGTTGCCATACTTGAGCTTGGCCATGTCTACGACCTGATTGCAAAGTCCCTCGGCTTTTTCCCAGTCGTCTCCGCCAACGGCGTTTGCGGCTTTGAAGATTGCCCATGTGATCTTTTCCGGTTGAAAAATGACTACCGAACCATCGCGCTTACGAATCTTTTCCAGCATACTATATCTCCTGTTTTTTTATTGTGAAGTGATGAGGATTACCTATATCTAGTATCGAGTATGTGATAATATTACTATATGTTGTAGCGTTAGTCAATTATAACTTAGCCTGCAGCCCGATAGATATTTCTTATGGATATAAAGAAAAACAGTGCGGTTATTGACATATGCTGAAAAAAACTGTAATATTTCAATAATGTAATCAGCATATGATAAAAATGGATCTTTAGGCAAATCTAAGAAAACGGAGAATGACTATGGCAAGACCGCGAAAATGGAAGACGGTTTGCGCGCTTCCCAGTGTGAATGAATATATGGCCTCTGGCTCAAAGGGAACTCCGCTATCATTTTTAATAATGACGGTGGAAGAATACGAGGTCATACGCCTGATAGACAAAGAAAATATGACCCAGCAGGAATGCGCCGAGCATATGGGCGTATCGCGGCCTACCATACAAACCATATACGAGAGCGCAAGGCAAAAGCTTGCGACATTTTTGACAGGGGGCGGAAGGCTTCGCATCGGCGGGGGAGATTACCGTCTCTGCGAAGAATGGAAGCAGCCCTGTTCGGCTGCGTACTGTGCGCGCTACGGCTGCAAAAAGGAATAGGGACGTATCAAAGCATATATCACCATACGCCTTGCAAAACACGATGATAAAAAGTATACTTATATAAGCATCATTCTCTATCTAGTGTTTTACGTTTTTATAGAAAATCTGCATGGACTATACATAGCAGAAGGCAGCTTATCCTTTTTTTCGCCGGGCATATGCTTGCCGGGCGGTTAGGGATGCGGGAGGCAATCTGGCTTAATGAAAAAAATAGCGGTATTATCCACATATTTAGCTGAAACACATGCGCGGCAGGTGCTTTCCGGCATATTGAAATGTGCCGAGGAGAACGATTGCTGCATATATGTATTTACCTGCAAAATGCGTTATGACCCAAACAACAGGCATGATGTCGGCGAATACATGATATTTGACATGATCGATTATTCGCTCTTTGACGCTGTGATAATTGCCGGCAGCACGATTTGGTCAGAGGCGCTTTTGAAGCGCGTTATGAAGAAAATATCCGAAAGCGGGCTTCCCGCGGTCTCATTGGAAAAATACACACCGGATATGATGAACGTGGTCATAGATAACAAAGAGGCCATGAAGGATCTGATCCTGCATATGATAAACGTTCACGGCTACAGGCGCATCAACTATATCGCAGGAGTTCCAGGCAACGCGGAGGCCATAGCGCGCCATCAGGCATTTGTTGAGGCATTGGAAGAGAACGGAATAGAATATGACCCGCGGCGTGTGTTTTGGGGCAACTGGCTCAAATCAAGCGGCGAAGAGGCTGTAGAAGCGTTTGACAGTTCCGGCCTGCCTTTTCCGGAGGCTATCGTTTGTTCAAGTGATAAAAATGCCTTGGGCGCATACGCCGCGCTCACGAAAATGGGTCTTAGTGTGCCGCAGGATGTTGCGCTTACGGGCTTTGACGATGATTTCGAAGGCAAATATCATGTTCCGGCGCTTACGACGGTGGCAAGAATGCCGGAGCAATCGGGCTATATGGCTTGCGAAGCGGTGCTTCGCGGCATGAGTGAAGAAGATAAGGGCAGCACGATCGCTATTGAAACGAGTTCCGTCTTTCGCGAAAGCTGCGGCTGCGTAAATAAGCAGCGCCTACAGGAAAAACAATTTAGAAAACTGTATTTTCAAAATCTTGATACCAACGAAAAGCTCATCAGGCTTCTGGATGATATTTCTATTGACCTTACTGCGGTATCTACCTTTAAAGAGCTTCAAACGGTGCTTGAAAAGCATGTGTCCGGATTTGGCTGCGATTCTTTTTATCTTTCAATATACGACAGCGTTCTTGAAACCGGAAAGCTCAATATATACAGCATCGATTTTATTTCCGACGGTTTTCACGATTGCTCCGGAAAGGGAGATTGCACTCTTGCCTTTGGATATCATAATAGCAAGATCATCGATGAGCGCGTCAAACGGGCACAGCTTCGCGCTCTTTTAAAGCAAGAGTCGCATGGCGGAGGCTGCTATGTTGTGTCTCCCGTCCACTTTGGAGATAAATTCTTTGGCTTTAGCATTCTTGGCAACAGCACGCTTCCTTTCGAAAGCGAGCTCTATTATACTCTTATGACGAACATTGGCAACGCGGTGCAGAGCATCAAAACGCAGCAATTCAAGCAGCTTATGATCGAGGAGCTTGAGAGCGTATGGAGCTTTGACTCTCTTACCGGAGTATATAACCGCGAGGGCTTTAAAAAATATGGCGGAAGAGTGTGGGATGAAAGCGTAAAAAAGCGCGCGAATATAATGATGCTCTTTGCGGATCTCGACGGACTAAAGAAGATCAACGATACCTACGGCCACGACGAAGGAGACCGGTATATCCGCGCTCTGGCGGACATTTTCAAATCAGCGCGTCATCATGGTGAAGTGATAATGCGTTATGGCGGCGACGAATTCGTGGTGATCTCAAGCGACGTCACCGAGGAATACGCAAAAGCCTATGTGCAGGAGATACAGCGCTGCATAGAGGAATATAACGCAAAACGCAAAGGAATAAACGAGCTGAGCGCGAGCGTGGGATATTTTCTTTTGAACCCGACGGAAGAGAATCTTTTGGATGAGGCGATCTTTAAAGCGGATAAGGAAATGTATCACATAAAGAAGTCCAGAAGCTCAGAAGCCTGCAAAAACTGTGAAAACATTTCTGTTTAAAAGGCGGTAATACGGAAAATGCGTTTTAAGGATATAAGCGGAAAGCTGCTTGAGAGCAAAGAGTTTGCCGGCGGATATAAGTCAGCCGAGAAACTGTTTGCATTTCGCTTTGGACAAAACGAGCTTTTTATACCGCGTTTTTTATCGGCCACGGTCATTCCATACCGGCTTTTGAAATACGCCTATCTTGAAACGGAGTATGTAGAGTGCCTTACCAGTGAATTTCCGGCCGAATATAATGTGCACCGCCTGTTTTTCTACCTTGAGGATGAAAGCTTTGCAAAGGCGGGTGTGGACAGCCATGTAATTGCCGAGCGGCTTCTTGCAAAGCTTTTGCAGAAAGCGCCGCATGTCGAGATC
Organism: uncultured Oscillospiraceae bacterium; assembly: GCA_964408655.1. Taxonomy (GTDB): domain Bacteria; phylum Bacillota; class Clostridia; order Christensenellales; family CAG-138; genus JAQVRG01. The sequence goes on from CAYPAH010000022.1 coordinate 18,421, forward strand.
CGTCCCGAGAAGCTTATTTTAGAAAAAGGCGCTGCGAAGCGACATTGACATCTTCGCCCTCCCTCCGTATAATATCTCTTGTGCGCATCTGCGCCCGATATCTCTCCGTAGCTCAGCTGGATAGAGCGTTCGCCTCCTAAGG
>CAYPAH010000023.1:0-5949 GCA_964408655.1 uncultured Oscillospiraceae bacterium
GGGGCTAAGCCCCCGGAGCTTTCCTCCGGCTTTGCAAAAGAGTTCTGCGTCGCTTGAGCGGCGCGTTTCTATTTTTGGCTCTTTGTGATATAATCCCAATAACAGCAGTTCAAGAAAGGATAAAGCGCCTATGGATATACGAGAGCTTATCAAAAAAGCGCCTGTAGTGGCCGATATTGCCGCCGCTCGTCCCTGCGCGTGGTTCAATCCTTCTCTTAAAAGCGGAAAGGCCGCCTTTGAGGGCGTTTCGCTCACACTGAACGATGTTTATGAGGCCGAAGCGAGGCTGAAAAGATTCGCTCCCTTCATAATGCGCTGTTTTCCGGAAACGCTTGGCGCAAACGGCATTATCGAATCACCCTTGAGCCGCATAGACGCTATGCGCGCCTATCTCGATGTGGACTGCGGCGCTTCGCTCGAAGGCGCGCTTTATCTAAAACGTGACAGCGACCTTCCAATCGCGGGCTCCGTTAAAGCTCGCGGCGGGATATACGAGGTGCTAAAGCACAGTGAAGATCTCGCTTTGAAAAACGGCCTGTTAAAGGAAAACGGCGATTACGCCACGCTGGCCGATCATAAGGATTTTTTCAAAAATTATAAAATACAGGTAGGCTCCACGGGCAATCTCGGCCTTTCCATAGGCATAAGCAGCGCCGCCATCGGCTATGAGGTCACAGTTCACATGAGCGCCGACGCGAAGGAATGGAAAAAAGAGCTTTTGCGGCAAAAGGGCGTAAACGTTATCGAATATGCCTCCGATTATTCGGAAGCCGTAAGACAGGGACGCGCCCGCAGCGAAGCCGATCCTTCAAGCTATTTTATCGACGATGAAAATTCCGTGGATCTGCTTCTTGGTTATTCGGTAGCCGCGCTTCGCCTGCAAAAGCAGCTTGAAGCTCTCGATATTCCTGTTGACGGGGATCACCCGCTTTTCGTCTATATCCCCTGCGGCGTGGGCGGCGCTCCCGGCGGGATATGCTTTGGGTTGAAGCTTCTCTATGGCGATAATGTGCATGGTTTCTTCGTTGAGCCGGTTCAGGCCCCATGTATGCTTCTCGGTCTTGCAAGCGGATCGAACAGCGGCATATGCGTTCAGGATATCGGCTTGAGCGGCAGGACCCATGCCGACGGCCTGGCTGTCAGCCGTCCCTCGGGCTTTGTGGGCTCTCTCGTTTCACATATGCTTGACGGGGAATTCACCTTGTGCGACGATAAGCTGTATGATTACATGCGCGCTCTTTTATCCTCTGAAAATATCTTTATAGAGCCAAGCGCCTGCGCCGCCTTTGAAGGCCCTCTGGCTCTGACTAAATCCGCGGCGGCAAAAAAATATCTTGAAGCTGCGGGACTTTCACCCAAAATGCGAACGGCAACGCATATAGCATGGGCGACCGGCGGAAGCCTTGTGCCCGAAGCTATACGCGAGGAATATAAAAACACGGTCATCGAACCGGCATTTTTTAACAAAGGAGACTATGAACAATGGCAAAGCTAAGTTTGGAAGAAGCAAAGAGGATACTTAAAAAGCATGTTACCGAAGGCCACCTTTTCACCCATGCCGAGGCCGTAAGCGCCGCGATGGGCGCAATGGCCGATCATTTTGGCGAGGATAAGGAGCATTGGCAGGCTATAGGCTATCTGCACGATGTGGATTTCGAAAAGTTCCCCGAAGAGCATTGCCATCATGTGCGCGAGCTGCTTGAGCCCGAGGGTCTTGACGAATCCGATATCCGCTCTATCATTTCGCACGGCTACGGCCTTTGCACGGAGGAGTGCGCGCCCGAGAGCAATTTGGAAAAAAGCCTTTTCACCGTGGACGAGCTTACCGGCATAGTTATGACCACCGCCCTTATGCGTCCCTCGGGCATATCCGATATGGAGCTTAAAAGCCTTAAAAAGAAATTCAAGGACAAGGGCTTTGCCGCAAAATGCAACCGCGACGTTATCAAGCAGGGCTTTGAGATGCTAGGTTTGGAGCCGGACGTGGTCATGCAGTGCTGCATAGATGGAATGCGCGACAAAATGGACGTGCTGGGCTTAGCGCCCAAGGCATAAACTCTGATTTGTTTAGGAGGCTTGATCCGTGAAAAATAACGCAACCCGAACGCTCGTGCTCCATGCGCTTTTTGCAGCGCTCATACTTTTGCTCGGCATGACGCCGCTCGGCCTTATCCCTTTGGGATTCATAAACGTAACGATACTTTGTATACCCGTCATAATCGGAACGCTTTATTTCGGCTTGAAGAGCGGTCTTCTATTCGGCGCGTGTATGGCTTTGGCAAGCATACTTTCACTTCTCGGCCTTTCAATGTCGCCTCCCTCAACGCTGGGCGCGAATCTTCTGGCTGCAAATCCGTTTTTCGCCATTCTCATGTGCGTTCTGCCGCGGCTCTTGATCCCTCTTGCCTCTTATTCGGTGTTTCGCCTGTGTTCGCGCAAAAATCCGGAAAGCAAGAGCGCCATCGTTCTTGCGGCTATCGCGGGCTCGCTCACAAACACGATATTTTATCTCGGGCTCATGCTGCTTTTTTACACCATCTGCGCAATGGATTCAAAGGCCATCCTCTCGCTTATCGGCGGAGTCGGCCTTATAGCGGGCTCGCTTGAAGCGGCCGCCGCCGCGCTTATCACCACTCCCGTGATACTCGCGCTTCGCAGATTAAAAAAATAAATGAATTTCCCGGGAAATAAGAAAGGCTCCGAGCTTATCGGAGCCTGTTTTTTTTATTATTTAGCCGATCGGGTTCGAGATGCTGCAAAGGATGATCTATCCCTTATGCCGTCTTCCCTCGTCGCCCTCGTCTTCCTTGTCTTTTGCCAATACGCCCGCCTTGATAAAGCCCTCCGTCATAGCAAAAGACACTATCAAAAGTATTCCGAGAAGGATATAATGCAGCGCCGTAGGCTGCTGCCCTGCCCATCTCGTGCGGCCAAAGACCATAAAGCCGACCACTATGGTGCAAAGCCATGTGATGAGCATATAGCGCTTTGCCTCCTGCATGGTGGGCGCGGGTCGCTTTTTCCCGTTTGCCTGCTCTTGCGCCTGCAAGTATTTTTTCTTTTTGTTAGACATGGCTCAGGCTTCTTTGCCGAGGCGGCGCTTCATTGTCTTTTCAACGGCGTTTATGATGTTTTCATAACCCGTGCAGCGGCACAAATGGCCGGAAAGCAGCTTTCTGAGCTCGTCGCGGGTATATTCCTTTCCGCTTTCCAATATTTCAACAGCGGTCATTATAAAGCCCGGAGTGCAGAAGCCGCACTGAACGGCCGTTTCGTCGATAAACGCCTGCTGGATATCCGAAAGCTCGCCGTTGGGGCCCAAGAGGCTTTCAAGGGTCCGTATGTTTTTGCCTTCCGCCCAAACCGCGAGATAAATGCAGGAATTATAGCATTCACCGTCGATTATCACGTTGCACGCGCCGCATTCGCCGACCTCACAGCCCTTTTTCACGGAAGTAAGGGAATAATCGTTGCGCAGCATATCCGTAAGAGAGGCGCGCACATCGACTATGGTCTCACGTTCCACACCGTTGATGGTGCATTTAACAACTTGCATCTGTGCCATTAGAGTTCACCTCCAGAAAGCTTGATCGATTCCGTAAGCGCGCGTTTTGCCAGCTCTTCGATAAGATGCAGGCGGAATTCCTTGGTGGCGCGCCAGCTCGTGCGGGGATTCACGTCGTCAAGCGCGGCTTTTCCAAAGGCGGCGGCGCTATCTTCGCTAGCGGGTCTGCCCTTTACGGCGGCTTCGGCGGAAGGGGCGCGCATAGGCACTGGACCCGCTACGCCGTAGGCGAGCCTTGCGTCAACGATCGTCTTTTTGTCAGCGGAAAGCTTAACGTTTGCCGAGCAGCCGGTAGTGGCTATATCCATAGCGTTTCGCATTGCATATTTAATATAATGCCCTTTATAGCCCTCATAGCTTTCCTTGCGGATAAGAATCGCGGTAAGCAGCTCGGCGGGACGTAGATCGACTACGCCTGCCTTGATGTAAAATTCCTTTATAGGCGTCCGGCGAACGCCGTCGGGGCCGGTGATCTCCATTATCGCGTCCCATGCGTGAAGCGTAGAGGCTGAATCGGCGCTCGTAACTCCGTTGCAGGTGTTGCCGCCGATGGTGCCGATATTGCGTATCTGCGGGCCGCCTACCATATCCACCGCCTCGCCCAGAACATTGATGTGTTTCTGGATTATGGGATCTTTGGTGATGTGAGAAAAGCTGGTCAGCGGAAGGATGCGGATAGTGCCGTCGTCATCCATTGAAACTCCGCGCAGCTCGTCAAGCTTATAAATGCTTACAAGTTCTTTGCCCGCAAGCTTGCCCTCGCGCATCTGCACCAGAACATCGCTGCCTCCGGCGATTATTTTTGCCTCCGGGTGCGATTGCAAAAGCTCTATCGCATTTTGTACGCTCGTCGCCTCATACAGTGCTTTAATATCATACATAGCTCAGTCCTCCTCAGATAAGTCCCTCTTCGCTGAAACGGGCAAAGAGAACGTGGGGGTTGATCGGCGCTTTATTGATCGAAACGCCGGTGGCGTCCAGAATGGCGTTGCGTATGGCGGGAGCGCCCGGGCAGGCCGGAGGCTCGCCAAGGGCTTTGGTGCCATAGGGACTGGTAGGCTCATAGTTCTCAACGAACTGCGCCTCGATATCGGGATGATCCATTGTGGTAGAAAGCTTATAATCCAAGAGATTGTTGTTCAGCGGGCGTCCCGTCTTTTCGTCAAATAGAAGCTGCTCGCCCATGCCGTAGCCTATTGCCATGCTCATGCCGCCATGCACCTGCGCTTCGGCAAGAGCGGGATTGATAAGGCTTCCGCAGTCGTGAACGTTGATGATGTTGATAAGCTTCGCCTTGCAAAGCGGGATATCGACCTCGACCTCGGCAAAAGAGCAGCCGAAGGAATAGGCGTTCGTCTTTATCTGATAGGTGCTCTCGGCAGTGAGATGCTCGCTGTTTGTCAGGCTGTAAAGCGCCTCTGTCGCAAGCTCGCCAAGCGTCATAAGCACGCGCCCGTCGGTAGTTCTAACTATGTTGCCCTCCCGAATATCAAGATTGAAAACGGGCATTCTCGTTTGATAATGCGCCTGCTCAAGTATGCGCTCCTTCAAGGCGAGCGCGGTCTGCTTGATGGAGAAGCCCGCGATATAGGTCTGGCGGGAAGCGTATGCGCCCGTGCCGAAGGGTGTGATGTCCGTGTCCTGAGCGGAGACGACATATACCTTTTCAACGGGTATTCCGAGCGTTTCGGAGGCCATTTGCGCAAAGGCGGTGTCGGCGCCCTGCCCTATCTCCGTCTCGGCAAGCTGAAGCTGAATGGAGCCATCCTGATTCATTACCATTCGGCAGGAGGACGTTTCAAGCGAGATCGGCCAGACGGCCGTATTATACCAGAAGATAGCCATGCCAAGGCCGTGACGGATGGGGCCGCTCTCATTTGCGTATTTCTTTTTCTTCTCGTCCCATTTTATAAAAGCCTTGCCCTTTTCTATGCACTGAGCATGGCTGGGGAAGAAGTTTTCGTTCTTTGAGAAGCCGTCAACATAGCCTACGGGCATTAGATTTTTCTCGCGCAGGGCTATGGAGTCCAGCTTGAGCTCTTTCGCTATATCCTCCATATGGCTCTCTAAGGCGAAGGTGATCTGCGGAATGCCGTAGCCACGCATCGCTCCGGAAGCCGGAGTATTGGTGAAAATGGTGTAAGCGTCGGCCTTGCAGGCAAGCTCGCTTGTATAAAGCTGTCCGAAGGCTGAGGCGCCCTTTGCGGCTATGCCGTGGCCGTGGCTGGCGTAAGCGCCCTGATTCGAAAAGGATTCCATGCGGCGGGCAACGAAGGTGCCGTCGGGCTTTACATAGCTTGTAAGGTGGAATTTTATAGCGTGGCGCACGCGGTTGGAAACGAAGGTCTCCTCGCGGGACATTTCAAGCTTCACGAGCCTTCCGC
>CAYPAH010000023.1:5959-6451 GCA_964408655.1 uncultured Oscillospiraceae bacterium
AGTACCGCATCTTGCCCTTGATAAACTCCTCCGCGCCGATATAGGGCTTGATAAGGCGAATGCCGCCCCAATCCCTGCCAAGAGCCTGACCGACTATGCGCCTTACGATATGAGGTATCTGGGTGGAGCTGACCACGACCAGCTTGTGTCCCTCTTCATAAGCGTAGCAAAGGTGATTTTCAATATGGCAATGCTGCACTATGGGCGTTTCATACCAGCCCTCTACCTTAATAAGGCCGGGGGTCTTGATGGCCGCTTCATAATCGCCGTGCTCATAACCCGAATGTGAAAGTATGTTGTTTTTTATGTCCTCTTCCTCATGCAGCTGGGGAGCGCCGTCCTTCATGGCCTCAAGAGGATCGAGCACGAAGGGATATTCTTCGTATTCGGCCTTGATCGCGCGCACGGCCTGCGCCGCGGCGATCTCGTTTTCGGCTATTACCGCCGCAACATCGTCGCCGTAATAACGAACATGCTTGTTCAAAAGAAGCC
>CAYPAH010000023.1:6461-10946 GCA_964408655.1 uncultured Oscillospiraceae bacterium
GCTCCATGGATGTCCCGCTGTGGGGAACTTATAGTCCGGCACATCAAAGCAGGTGACTATCTTCACTACGCCGGGGATTTTCTCCGCTGCGGAAGTATCGATGGATTTCACCATGCCGTGCGCAATGTTCGAACGGAACACCTTGGCGATCAGCGCGTCTTTTCCGCAGAGATCGTCGGTATATTTCGCCCTTCCCGTGACCTTGTCGAACGCATCGACGCGCTTTATGCTTTTGCCTACGCTCATAGTTTTACCTCCTTGGGGGATCAAAAGATGTATTTCTGTGTGTCAGTCATTTATAAACTCAAATTTAACCGCGTCAAAAAGTCCCATATCCGTGAGGCGTATCGCCGGGATAACGGGCAGCGCGAGGAAAGAAAGGGTGATAAGCGGGTCGCTCTCGCCGTCAGAGCCGATCGAGGCCGCCGCGTCAAGAAGCGCGCGCTGCACAGAGAGCACCTGCTCTACCGGCGCGTTCGTGATAAGTCCCGCGATGGGAAGAGGGAGTCTCGCAAGCACCACGCCGCCGGAGACTACGCAATAGCCTCCGCCGCAGCTTGCAAGGGACTCGGCGGCAATGCGCATATCCGCGTCGTTATCGCCGGCTACCACAAGATTGTGCGAATCGTGCGCGACGGTAGAGGCGATAGCTCCGTTTTTAATGTTCAAGCCTTCAACTATGCCAAGGCCGATATTGCCCGTCGCATGATGGCGCTCGATCACCGCGAGCTTGTTTAGGCCATCGCTTGAAACAAAGCAGCCCTGTTCGTCCCTTTTCACCTTGCGCTCGCGAATATCGGTAACGAGCTGTCCCGGAATAAGGCCGATCACCTTGGCCGTCTCCTTCACGGGTAGCTTGAAGGAATCATCGCTAAGCGGGGCGATGTGCACGCTGTCGAAGACCTGCTTGGGAATAAAGTGCATAGGCATGGGCGTGGGGTCGTAAAGCTTTCCGAAGCGGTTGAATACCTTCATCACCTCGAAATCCTTAAGATCCTTAAAGAGCACCATTTCCGCCGTATAGCCCGGAGCGATCGCGCCTATTTTATTCAGCCCGTAAGCTCGCGCCGTGTTATATGAGGACATGCGCACAGCCTCTATCGGATCTATCCCGCACTCGACGGCCAGCCGCGCTATGCAGTTGATATGACCCTCACGGCGGATGTTTTCTATATGCTTATCGTCGGTGCAGAACATGATATTATCGGTAGGGATATTGTTTTTCGCGATCTTTCTGAGGATATCGTCTATCCCGTTGGCCGCCGAGCCTATGCGGATGAGTATGCGCATTCCTGTGCGCAGCTTTTCTATGACTTCATCGTAATTTGAGCATTCGTGGTCGCTAAAGGGTCCCGCCACGCGGTAGGCGTTAAGATCTTTTCCCGAAAGCAGCGGGGAGTGTCCGTCGATGGGACGATTATCGAAAAGGCGTATTTTATCGAGCATGTCCTTGCTTCCGTTGATGGTGGAAACGTTGTCCATCACCTCGCCAAGCCCAAGAATGCGGCTCTTGCGCATAAACTGTTCCATGTCCTCGGCCAATATCGTCGCTCCCGAATGCTCAAAGCTTGTAGCGGGCACGCATGAAGGCATCATAAACATGACGCGAAGCTGAAGATCGTCGGACAGCTTATATATCGCGCGTATGCCCTGAGTGCCTGCGACATTGGCTATTTCATGCGGATCGGCGATTATCGTGGTGGTGCCGTGAGGCATTATTACCCGGGCAAAGGAATCGGGCGTGACCATGGAGGATTCGATATGCACATGCGCATCGATAAAGCCGGGGCAGAGATAGCCGCCCTCCGCGTCTATCACCTCATCCGCGCTGTAGCCTTCTCCCACGCCGATTATCGTGTCTTCATACAAAGCCACATCGCCGTGAATTATCTCTTTTGTAAATACGTTGACTACATTCGCGTTGCGGATAATGCAGGTGGCCTTGCCCGTACGCGCCGCTTGGATCGGTTCGATCTGCTTCATTCTCAACCCTTCCTTTTTTTTGCCGAAATGTCAGTTTGCCTATATGTATATGATTATGGATTCTTAATATTTATTGCAGTATACCACAGTTTTAATAAGAGTGGAATAGTTAAAACCTAACAAATCGTTAGCTAGGCAAAATATTTTTTATATAATTCAGTCCGGACATAAGCTCCATTTATGGCGGCGTCCGTTCAGGCTGCGCGGTCGGCTCCAAAGGCGGCGTGGCAGGCGGAACTTCCGTAGGCACGGGCGTCCACGGCGGCGGCGTTTCCTCGGGCTCGGGAAAAGCGGTTTTTGGCGTTTCGGGCGTGGGAACGGGCGTAAGGTAAGGCGGCAGAGTATATTCGGGCGGAATATATGGCGGATAGCTATATTCCGGCCTTTCTGTGCGCGGCGGCCTGCCCGGGCTTGGCGAAGGCGTCCGCGGCCTAACGCTTGGCAGGGGACTGGGGCTCGGCGCAGCAGTAGGGCTTGGGCTCGGAGGCGCGCTTGTAAGGCTAGGGGCAGGCGATGGCGAGAGCGTCGCGCCCGGCAAAGGATAAGGCTTTTCAGAGGCGCAGCGTGAAAGCGCAAGCGCGAGCAGCGCGCAAAGCGCAAAAGCGCCGCCCCGGAGCAGCGGCGCCGAAAGCCGCCCGCCATAGCGTCCGGATCTTAGCGTGCGCCACGTTAAATAAAAATATCGCAGCCTTTCCCAATATTCCTTCATAAAAATATTGTGTCGCGTTCAAAAAAAAACATACCGCGTATATGGCGGCGGCCTAGCGAAAAATAAGGAGAAAATTTTTTATATTCAATTCGATGGACGCAAAGCAAAATATATGATTTAATGGAATAGAAAGAGGGTGCGTTCTTTATTCTGGAGGATCTGCCCTCAGAGTTTAAAAATGCGCTCTAAAAAATCGAGGAGGTGCTCTCAATGCTTCGCAGGCGAATTTTCACATTGTTTCTCGTTTTTCTCTTCCTGCTTACTCTCTGCATGTCCACCGCCATGGCAAAAATAGACAGCATTACCGTTGCCGGCTTAAGCTCCTTTCCCGACGCTAATGGCAATTTCTCCTCTACCATAAACCTGAATTCTTCCGATAAGGATAGCAGGATATTCCTTAACGGCATAAACCGCGGCACGGTCACGGTCAACGGCTTTAAGGTGAAGCTTGACGCGGAAGGGGACAGGTTTTTCATCACTCCCCGAATGCTTACTTATGTAGCCAACGCCATGTATATAAAAGAACGATGGCCTGGGTGAAAACAGAGAATATCTCTATAGACTCTGCCGTATCCCTTCTTAAAGTGGGCGGAGATGATATTGAGCTGAACAGATCCCAATATCTCTGCAGCGGCGATTCACGTATACTTATCCCCGCCATTCACATGAGAGATCTTGTAGGCTATAGTTTCAAAATAGATGATGGCAAGGGTTCGAGCTTTTCTATAAGCATCAGTAATATAGTCAAAAGATATAGAGAAACCTCAATGGGCAATCTCAGCAATTCCGGCGCTTCATCCAATAACGGAGACGTCGAGTGTCCCGATGGCGGCTGCCACTGACAATATGAAATTCAAAGGCAAGGGTCAAAGCTCCCTTGCCTTTGTTTGCCGGCAATAGCCGGCACTTGACTTCTCCGCCGCCCGAATGCTAAAATAAAGCGAAGAAGCTCATATAGTCCCGCGGAAACGGCGCGGGAGTTTCTACGAGCCGCCTACCGGCTCAGCTATGGGGTGTGTGATATCATATTTATATTGCGCAGCCTTTTTTGTTTTTCTTTTCTAAAGCAGGATTTGGAGGGTCAAAAAAATGAAAACTCTTATCAAAAACGGCGTAGTCGTAAACCATAACGGCAGCAGAAAAGCGGATGTGCTCGTCGAGGACGCGCGCATAGTCCGCGTAGATAATGATATAAACGCCGGAGACGCTGAGCTTATAGACGCCTCAGGCTGCTATGTTATGCCGGGCTTTATAGACACTCACACGCATTTTGACCTTGACCTGGGCTTCACCGTCACCGCCGATAATTTCGTTACCGGCACAAAGGCGGCCATACTCGGCGGCACCACCTGCGTGCTTGATTTCGCCACGCAGGAACGGGATGGCAGCTTGCAGGAGGGGCTCGATCTCTGGCACAAAAAGGCCGAGGGCAGCAGCTGCAACTACGGCTTTCACATGGCGATAGCCCGCTGGGACGAAAGCGTTAGAAATGAGCTGCGCTCTATGACGAAACAGGGAGTTACCTCTTATAAAATGTATATGGTCTACGACGCGCTGAAGGTGGACGACGGGCAGATATATTCAGCCCTCAAATGCGCCGCCGAAGAGGGCGCGCTTATCGGCGTACACTGTGAAAACTGGGAGGTCTTGCAGCGCCGCATAGCCGAAATGAAGGCGCTCGGGATAATGGGACCCACAGGGCATCCCCTCTCGCGTCCCGCTCCCGTTGAGGCGGAGGCCGTGGCAAGGCTTATGCGCATAGCCGAGCTTGCGCAAACTCCCGCATATGTGGT
>CAYPAH010000023.1:10956-18394 GCA_964408655.1 uncultured Oscillospiraceae bacterium
CACAGCCGAGGGCTTAAACGAAGCGCTTCGCGCCCGCGCGCGGGGACAGGAGGTCTATCTTGAGACCTGCCCGCAATATCTTATGCTTGACGATAGCTGCTATGAGCGCAAGGACGGCCTTAAATTCATAATGAGCCCGCCTATTCGCAAAGCAGCGGATCAAGAGGCGCTTTGGAGAGGGCTTCGAGGCGGCGAGCTTGACACCATCGGCACGGATCACTGCTCATTCACCATGGCGCAAAAGGCGCGCGGAAAAGACGATTTTTCCATGACGCCCAACGGCGGCGCGGGAGTTCAACACCGCGGACAGCTTCTTTATACCTATGGCGTTTGCAAGGGACGCATCAGCATTGAGCAGATGGTCTCATATCTTTCAAGCAACGCCGCAAAGCTTTTCGGAATGCCGCAGCACGGCGCCATTAGCGAGGGCAAGGCGGCGGATATAGTGATATGGGATCCTTCATACGATGGAGTAATAACAAACACGAATCATGCCTATAACTGTGATAATTCCATTTATGACGGCATAAAGGTACAGGGATGCGCGCACGAAGTGCTTCTCAACGGAGAATTGAGCGTTAGCGGCGCCAAGCTTATAAAAACCGGCGGAGGCAAATACATTCCGCGTCAAAGCTACAGCAAGCTGAGATGAAAACGGGCTGCATACTTTTAGCGGCGGGCGCCTCTTCACGCTTTGGCGGCGACAAGCTGCTCGCTCCCTTTCGCGGAAGACCCGTCTATTCTCTCGCGTTTGACGCCGTGCCTTTTTCGCTGCTCTGCGGCACGGCTGTGGTTTCGGGCAATTCGGAAATACTCAGTGCCGCCGCCGAAAAGGGCTTTGTGCCCGTGCTCAACGACAAGCCCGAAGAGGGCGTGAGCCGCAGCATAAGGCTCGGCATGGAGGCGCTTCCCGAAATGGACGCCGTTTTATTCATGGTGGCCGATCAGCCCTGCCTTTCGCGCAAAAGCCTTGAAGGGCTGCTGCGCTTTAGCGAAGGCCATGCCGGCTCTATAGTGCGCCTTGGCTTTAAAGATCGGGTGGGCAGCCCTGTTTTGTTCCCCGGGGAATATTTCAGTGAGCTTTGCTCTCTTTCCGGCGATACAGGCGGTTCGGCCGTCATTCGCGATCACCCCGATAAGCTGCGCGTCTTTTTAACAAACGACCCTTGTGAGCTTATGGATATCGACAGCCGCGAAGAGCTAGAGGGTCTTTTATCAGCTTTGGCCGCCAAGCGGTCTTGATAACATCTAAGGAGAAAACCCGTCATGCTGCAAGCAATAAAAGCAAACATAGTCTATGCACAGCCAAAGGATTTCGTCTGCCGTGAAAACTCTTATCTCGTCACCGAAAACGGCGTTATCCTCGGCGTTTTTGAGCGCGAGCTTCCCGAAAAATACAAAGATGCAAAGATAGAGGATTTTGGCGACGCCATACTCACCCCCGCCTTTTGCGACCTTCATCTTCACGCGCCGCAGTTTCCCATGCTTGGTATGGGCATGAATCTTCAGCTTATCGACTGGCTGAACAATTATACCTTTGATATCGAGGCAATGTTTGCCGATAAGGAATATGCCCGCCGCGTATACAGGCAGCTCGCGCAGGAGCTTATAAAGCGCGGCACCACGCGCGTGTGCATGTTTTCAAGCCTGCATACCGACGCCACGATAATATTGATGGAGGAAATGGAAAAGGCCGGAGTCTGCGGCTATATCGGCAAGGTGAATATGGATCGCAACGGCGGAAAGCGGCTTCAAGAGAGCACCGAAGAGTCCATACGCGAAACGCTCAGATATCTTGACGAGGGCTCTTCATTTTCGCTTGTAAAGCCGATAATCACTCCGCGCTTCACGCCCTCGTGCACAAATGAGCTGATGGCCGCCCTAGGAAAGCTCGCAAACGAGCGCGGACTTCGCATACAATCGCATCTTTCCGAAAATAACGATGAGATCGCATGGGTAAAAGAGCTTCATCCCGACTGCGCGCAGTATTGGCAGAGCTACGCGAAATACAGCATGTGGAAGCCTTATACCATCATGGCTCACTGCGTGCATTCAGACGAAGCAGAGCGAAAAGCCATGCTTGACGCGGGCGTTTATATGGTTCACTGTCCCGATTCAAACGCCAACATACGCAGCGGCAACGCCCCCGTGCGTCTGGCGCTTAACGAAGGCTTGAAGCTGGCTTTGGGATCTGACATCGCGGGCGGAGCGTTTTTGAGCATGGCGGACGCCTTGACAAGCGCGGTGCGCGTTTCAAAAACGCGCTGGCTCGAAACCGGGGGCAAAGACGATTTTCTTAGATTCAACGAAGCCTTTTATCTCGCCACCGGCGCGGGAGCGTCGTATTTCGGCTCGGAGGGCGGCTTCCGCGAGGGCGAAAAGCTGCACGCCATAGTGCAAAGCGACGCGCTGCTTTGCGAAACGCGCCCGCTCACCCTGCCCGAGCGCCTTGAGCGGCTGACATATCTTGCCGACGACCGCAATGTTCTTGCGGTATACAGCGAGGGCGTTCGCAGAATGTAAAAAAATAATTCATTATAAGAGATAGCGCGTCAAATGCATTACAGTTTGGCGCGCTTATGTTATAATAATAAGAAATCGGCTTAGGGGGACAACATGATTATAATAGGCATATGCGGCGCGAGCGGAAGCGGAAAAAGCACGCTGGCAAAGGCTATAAGAGAAAGCCTGAACTGCTCCTCCCTCATAATCGGGCAGGATTGCTATTATAGAGATCATTCCGAGCTGCCTTTTGAAGAACGGGTGCATATCAATTATGACGAGCCCGAAGTCTTTGACTACGACGAGCTTATAAACGACATCATAAGCCTGGGCGAAGGCAAGCCCGTCACGCGCAAGGGCTATGATTATTCCAACCATATGCGAGCTGACAGCGAAGAGCTTTTAGAACCTCCCGATGTGCTTATTTTTGAAGGCATCCACGCCTTTCACGATAAGCGCCTCTGCGAAATGATGAGCCTCAAGGTCTACATGCACGTCGATAAGGATATTTGCCTGCTAAGGCGCATAAAGCGCGATATACGCGCGCGCGGCCGCTCGATAGAAAACATTGCGGAGCAATACCTTTCCACCGTCAAGCCTATGTATGAACAGTATATCTGCAAGTATATAGACGACGCGGACTTCGCCATAATGCGCGGCGGCAAAAACCGCATGGCGATAGACGCCATCTCAGCCTATCTTACCACTAAGCTTCTTGCGGAAAAATTCGAGAAGGATCAAATAGAGATATCTAATGAAAGCGCGCCGAACCCCAGCGAGATAATGAGCGAATAAGCCGTTTTTTCTCAGCCTGCCCTTCGGCCTGTAAGAGCGTTGAACTCTTCCTCGCTCATGCCTTGATATTCATTGTTCGATCCCGGCACGAGCACAAAATATCTGCCGTCCGCCTGATAATACTGCACGGTTCCATCCGGCATAACAAGGCTTTCATCCGTCATAACAAGCGCGGGCATCGCGCTCAAGAAGTCGGCGTCGATCTCGGGGTCGATGTTGACTTCTTTTTTTCCAAAGACCTTTTTCACCATTTCGGCAAGCTCGAGCGTTTTCACCGCCACGCAGCTTCTCTCGTTTATCTTCATTGCCGTCACCGGCACCGTGTGGCTTGAAAGCTGCCCCATATCCATTTTTGCGCCCATGAGCGCCAGAGCGCATATCTGCTCAAAGCTCATATCGGTCTCTATATTCGCCTGCGCAGCCTTATACATTGCGGGAATATTTCGTATCTGGTCGCTGCTTTTCATGGTGTCCAATATAAGAGAGAGCATCTTCTGCTGCCGCTCTACCCTCACGATATCCGAAGAATCCTTGCGCAAACGGCAATAATCCAGCACCGCCTGCCCGTTCATATGCTGCATACCCATGCTGTAGCTGCGCCCGTTCATGGTGAAAGCCACGTCCATTTCATAATCCACCCCGCCCATCGCGTCCACCATTTGCTTGACCACCGGCATATTTACACAGACGTAGTGCTGCACCGGCACATCCAGCAGCTTGCTCACCGTCATGCAGGCATATTCAAAGCCATGCCTTTTTGCGCCGCCGCCCGCTGAAAACGCCGTGTTTATCTTCGCCATAGGCTCTTCAAGCTTAGCGATCTCACCCTCTGAGTTATAGATCTTCACATAGCTATCCCGCGGTATGGAAACGAGCGCGACCTCGTTTGTGGAAAAATCCACGCTTATAAGCATCATGGTGTCCGTTCTGTAGCTGCCCCAATCGGCGCGCTCGGCGCTCTCATCTATGCCAAGCGCCAAAACGTTCACGCGGTTTTTCATAAAGTCCATATCCGCCTGCGCGGAAAGCAGCTCCTCGGCCTGCGGCGTTGGCAGAGGACTTGGCGTAGGCTCGGGCGAAGGGCTCTCCTCCGCGCTTATAACAGGCGCCAGGCTCTGCGCGGGCAAAGGAGAGGGCGTCATCTCAAAAAGCTGCGCGGGCTCGTTGATGCGCCTGTAAAAACGCAGGCCGAAGATCAGCCCCGCTATCAGCCCAAGGCCAAGAACTATGATAAGGATTTTCAGCCAGCTTTTCATATGCCCGTCCTCATTAAAAAACAAAATAGGCGCCATCTATCGGCGCCCATATTATACTGCCCGGCAAATCAGCTTACAAGATACGACACATAAAGTTTTTATCTTGTCCTATCCCTGTTCACTACTCTGGGAGGGGCTTCCATAAGCGCCGGATCATTCAAATATTCGCGAATGCGCGCAAAGCACAGCGCATAATAGCTGCCAGAGCATATACGCTCATCCATAACGCAGCCTATGGGCATACATCTCACAAATTCCACGCCGTCTTTTGTGCGCTGGGGCACCTCGCGCATATTGCCCATCGCCAAAAACATGCTGGCCGTGCCAAACTCATATAAGTGGTGATAGATATGGTTCGTGCGTATGCTCGCAAGGTTCGTTATCACCAAGCTGTCGTGGAAGGGGCTTGCGTCTATCACCGACTTGGGCAAAAGATTATGCCTGTCCGCCCATTTCAGTATGCGCACCGCCATGCCGAGAATATGCGGGTGCTTCAGCAATTTCGTCATCAGCTCGTCCGTCTTGTTGTTGTCGCCCTCCTGACGGTTGGTGCTGACATAATCCTCGATCTTCTTCTGCACCTCGAATATGGTGTCTGTGTAATCAAGAAACATTTTATTCATCGTGCCGCCCTCTCCGCCGGGCTTTAGCACCACCATCGCAACGGAAAACTCGTTGCGGGCATAAATGCGGCGGTTCATAATAAAGCGGTTCAGCTCGGGATATTCCGCCGCCGCGCGAAGATAGGCGCATATGATAAGCGCCAGATGGCTCACGGGAGTTCCCTCGCGTCTTTTGCTCTTGATATAATCCTGCATGGGCGCTATGGGGATATCGAGCGTAATCATGTTCATTGCGTCATAGCGCTGTTCCATTATATATGGGATAAGCTCATACATCGGCTCATCCGAAAAGACCTGTACGCCGTCTGCTCTTTTTTTCATTAGTTCACCTTATTTCCAAAATAATTTGGCTTTTTAGTTTTCTGTCATTATCTTTAATATAGTCTCGTCCGTCTCGCGCATGGATCTTGCCATGCGTCCCACATTGTCGATCGTCCTGTCAACGCCGTCTGAAAGGAAGCCCTCGCCTCCGCTGAAATTATGCTTTCTAAGGCTCATTTCATAGCCCATTATTCCCGCGTCAACAGCCTCGGCTATCTTTGCCGCGCACGAGGGCTTCGCCCCGTCGCACACCATGCCCGAAAGCACGGCCACGGCATTTTTAACGACTTCGCCTATCTGCTCATAGCCCGCGCCGTGCAGATAAGCTATTCCCGCGCCTGCGCCAACGCCCGCGCTCGTTGCGCCGCAATAGGCGGAAAGCCTGCCTATGCCGGCCTTCTGCTCCGCCGTTATCAGCGCCGATACCGCAAGCGCGCGGTAAAGCTTTTCTTTATCAAGTCCCATTTCTTTTGCGTATGTAAGCACTGGCATAGAGGCCGTAAGCCCCTGATTGCCGCTGCCCGAAAGAATTATCACCGGCATCTCGCAGCCGCTCATTCTCGCGTCCGAGCCTGCGGCGGCAGCGGCGCGAGCCTTGGTGCGAATATCTCCCGAGCCGTTTTCCGTGAGCAGCCTGCCTATGCCGGCTCCCCAGTCGTTTTTCAAGCCTTCTTCCGATATTGCGCTGTTGAATTTGACCCATCTCTCCATCAAGGGCTCTATTTCAGAAAGCTGCACCGTGTTCGCAAAGTCCACGATATCCTTGATGTTAAGCAGGGATTTATCCGCCAGACCCGCCTCTGAGCCGGAGCTCACGGGCATATCCAGCAGCACGTTCTCGTCCTTTTGTATGAAAACTATGTTTTTATGGCTGTTTGTTATTCGTACCCTTGCGCTGTGTGCGTCGTTCTCTGTGAAAAGCTCTATCAATATGTCAAAAACGATGGGCGTCTGCGCACATTTTACTTCGATAGTTCTGCCTTTGAGGAACTCCGCTATCCTTGCGCGATCCTCCTCCGTTATATGAGCCACGACCTGCAGCTCCGCGTCCGCATTGCCCGCGACTATGCCCGCGGCGGCGGCGGCCTGTATTCCCTTTAATCCGCCAGTGCCCGGCACGACCACGCTTTTTACGTTTTTGAGTATATTTCCGCTTACCGTCAGCACGACCCTTTCAGGAAGCTCGCCAAGCACAGCCCTCGCCTTCGCGGCGCCATAGGCAATGCTGATAGGCTCCGTGCAGCCTGTTGCCGGAACCAGCTCTTCTTCCAGAATGTGTAAGTAGCTTTTGTAGCTGAGATCTGTGGATGTCATAAGTGTTATTCCTCCTTATGCTAGCCATATCGCTGCCCTTTTACGGCAAGATATGCTCAGATAAATGTAGTATACCACAGTTTTATGTCATTGCATATTTGCAGGCCAAGGCAGCGGGATAATATATTCCTCGCCCGCGGGATCGGCCGCATACTTCTCTTTTCGCGCTTCCTCCGTGTCGTAATAAACATAGTCGCCGCGCAGAGAGCTATAGCTGTAAACGCGCAGCTCGCGCTTGAGCGTGTCGATCTGCAAAAAGCGCATATATCCGCTGCCGCCCTCTTCCGCCGCCTGATAATTGTTCATCATTTGATAAACGTTTCTTTCTTTCGCGCCGTCGCCGTCGTCATCAAAGTTGTCTGTTACTACAGCCTGATTATAGCGGTGCCCGCAAAGCACCATATAAAGGTTTGGATTTTCCTTCACGACCTTTTTATAAAGCTTTTCTCCGGTCTCGCTGCGCTTGAGGCTGGTCTTGAAATAATCATGCACGCAGAGCACGCCAACGCGCCCGGGATATTCCTTAAAAACGGAGTTCAGCCATTTATAAGATGAGGAATCCGGCGCATAACCCATATAAACGAAGATGAAGGGCGTTCCGCCTATATCCACAAGGTCGTAATGTCC
>CAYPAH010000024.1:0-16877 GCA_964408655.1 uncultured Oscillospiraceae bacterium
CCTTACTGGTGGCCACGAGATTGATCTTGCCGTATTTCTGAGCTTCTTTATATGCCTTGTTGGACCAGTTGCCGGTCACTACATAATCCGCAACGCCGTTCTTCATCATGTTCATGGGGATCATGGCGAACTGCAAAGTCGCACCGCCCTGAATGAACATCACTTTATAGTTCGAAGGAATACCCATAAGCTCTCTGAGGTTAGCTTCCGCTTCGTCGATAATGGTCTGATACACCTTTGAACGGTGGCTCATTTCCATAACGCACATTCCGGAACCTTTGTAGTTGAGCAGATTTTCCTTTACGCTCTCCAATACTTCCTCGGGAAGGATGGAAGGGCCTGCGGAGAAGTTATAAACGCGACCGTATTTCATTGTTTTCTCTCCTTTTTTATGCTGTGTTTTTTCAGGGGGAACAAGATCAGTTTGTATTTGCGGGGCTTATGCCCTTTATATAAACTATTATAGTGCAAAGCACTATAACAATGCAACGTATTCCCGCACAATAAACTAATATATTTTGTACGGCGTACAAAAATATTTTGTCTTCATCATAGTAGCGCTTCCCCTACGTCATATGCTATACTTTCACCATGACTTATAAAGAATTGAAAAATGCATATTGTGAACTATATGGCCAAGGTCCGGTGCGCATTTTTAAGTCTGCCGCGCGAATCAACCTGATCGGCGAACATATCGACTTCAGCGGGGGACTGGTATTCCCCGCCGCTATCGCGCTTCGCTCCGCCTGCGCCATAAGAGAAAGAAGCGACGGCCTTATACGCCTTGCCTCCACCTCATGCGAACACCGCGTTGAAGCGAGCATCGATAGTCTCTTTGGACACCGCGAGCTTCCGTGGGGCGGTTATCAGCTTGGAATGCTTTATATCATGCAGCAGCAGGGCTACACGATAACGGGCATGGATATGCTTTTTGACGAGACCGTGCCGCATGGCGGCGGGCTCTCGGCGTCGGCAGCCATAGAGCTTGCCACAGGTATTGCCGCCGCAACTCTTTCGCATGAAAAGTCCGGTACGCCTATAGACCTCGTAGAGCTTGCCAAGCTTGGCCAACGCGATGAAAACGAGTATATGGGCATGAATTGCGGCATTATGGATCAGTTTGCCTCAGCCATGGGCAAAAAGGGACACGCAATGCTGCTTGACACCGCGGCCGTCAAATGTGAATATGCGCCCGTTGAGCTTTCACGGGACGGGCTTTGCCTTTGCATTATGAACACCAACAAGCCGCACAGCCTTGTCACCTCCGCCTATAACGATCGCCGTGCCGATTGCGAGCGGGCTTTTGCGGAGATGCAAGCCTATAAGCCGCTTGCGCACCTTTGCGACCTTTCTCCGGCGGAATTTGAAGAGGCCAAGCATTTTATCAAGGATGAAAACGCGCTAAAGCGCGCCACTCATGCCGTTTATGAAAACCAGCGCACCAAGGACGCTTATAAGGCGCTTTGCAATGGCGACATAAAACGCTTCGGCCAGCTTCTTATCGAGGGTCATGCATCGATGCGCGATCTTTATGAAGCTACGGGGCCGGAGCTTGACGCCATAGTTGACGCCGCGCTCGCGCAGGAAGGCGTGATAGGCGCGCGCATGATGGGCGGCGGCTTCGGAGGCTGCGCCATTGCTCTGCTTTATGAAAGCCGGCTTGAAGACTTTAAAGCGGCGGTTGCCGAGCGCTATACCAGGCAGATAGGCTATATTCCCACTTTTTACCCCGCTGAAATAGATGACGGGGCAAAGGAAATATTCGACTTTTCTTAAACCGCGTATATTGACAAAGAGCCGCAGCATAACGCTTCGGCTCTTTTATGTTTGCGGCTTTAATATCTTTTTTCTATAATTCCGGTTTTTTCAAGGCTAAGTACAAGAACAGGAATAAGAACAAGCTGCATCAATATTCCCGGAAGCCCTGTGACAAAGGCCGCCGTCAGCCAAAGCTTCAACGAATACGCGCCGGCTTTAAAGACAAGTGCATTCAACGCGCCATAGCATATCCTGCCGAGAAGCATGGATGAAATGAGCGAAATATAGATATCCGCAGCCGTTTTCCCCGTGCTAACCCGGCGCAAAAGAAGGCCGGTGCATAATCCGTATACCGCCAGCTCAAAAAGCATTCCCGGCAGCATGGCCGCGGGCGGCATTCCGGTAAGGATGCTCGAAAGCAAGGGCGTAAGTAAGCCGCAGGCCAATCCGTAAGGCCAGCCGCAGATCATGCCGCAAAGCAGCACCGGAATATGCATCGGAAGAAATACAGCGCCCGCGTTCACCACGGAATGGAAAGCCACAGGCAGCACTATCCCTATAGCCACGCAAAGTGCGGCAAAAAGAAGCCGCTTGGTTTTAGTCATCATTCACAGACCTCCTTCAAACTCACATAAAAATACCACGAAAGCATATCCGATTGCTTCGGATGATGGCCTTCGTGGCTCATATGCTGCCTTGTGGAGATCGCAAGTTTATCTTCGTGATAAACTTCGCTTTAAGTATATCGGTAAGTCTCTATCATGTCAAAGGTTTTATTATGGCCGGTCGGTCTGTCAGGTTTCCTCGGCCGCCGCCTTTTTTATCTCTTCAATAGCCTCTTGTATCAGTTCCTTTATCGGTATTCCCGAAGCGCCCACCACTATGCTCCTGCACATATTTATGGGGATAAACAGCTTTTTTGCGGAGCTTTGCCCCACCGCCGCGGCCATTGCTGGCGAGATCTCGCCCATCATCGAATCAGCCACAACAACTCCCAGCGGTCCTACTATTATGTCCGCGCTGCGGCAGTTGACTATGGTCGCATTTTCGCCCGTCGCCCCTCTGTCGGCTCCCGCTTTCATCATTGCGCTGGTAGCCACGCTGTTAGTTCCAACGGCAAGCAGCTCTGCCTCCGGAAGGCTGGCTCTTATGCCCTCGATAAGCTGTTTTCCAATCCTTCCTCCCTGTCCGTCTATAACTAATATGCTAAGCTTCTTCACCCTTAAAGAATCCTTTCTTTTACAATGCTCTGCTTAGCATATCACAATGGGAGGCTTTCATGGTATAATATTATAAAAATTTATGGAGCGCAAAAAAATGTATCGCATTTTAGTGGTTGAAGATGAGCCGGTCATTGCCGACGAGCTTTGCCGCGCCTTGCGCGCGTGGGGCTTTGAGGCTTCAACGCCCGAGGATTTTTCCGATATTCTTGCAAGCTTTGAAAAATACGAGCCCCATCTTGTGCTGCTTGATATTTCTCTTCCCTTTTACAATGGCTATTACTGGTGCGACCGTATTCGCAAAAGCTCTAAAGTCCCGATAGTCTTTCTTTCCTCACGCAATGAAAATATGGACATAGTAATGGCCATGAACATGGGCGGTGACGATTATATCGCAAAGCCCGTGTCAAAAGAGGTATTGATAGCTAAAATACAGGCTATGTTGCGCCGCGTTTATAATTACGAGTCCTCGGCGCTGCCCTCTATCGGCGAAGCAACGCTGGATATAAGCGCGCTCATGCTTCGCGCGGGCGACAAAAAATATGACCTTACCCGCAACGAAGCGCGCATACTTCATACTCTCCTTTCGCATAAAAACGAGGTGGTCAGCCGCGAAGCTCTTATGCTCGCATTATGGGACAGCGACGTTTTTATCGACGACAACACTCTCACCGTAAATATAAATCGCTTAAGGAAGACCCTTGCCGCAGCCGGACTTCCCGATTGCATTTCAACACACAAAAACGCAGGTTACGCCATACATGAATAAAATATTAGCATATTTAAAATATCGTTCACTGTTGCTGCTGTATTATTTTTTAACGCTGCTTTTTCTGCTGCTCACGGCTTTTTTATCCGGCGCAAACATGAAAACGGCTTTATATCTCGCGCTGCTGCTAAGCTTTGTGCTCGTCTGCCTGCTTCTTTTTGACGGTATGCTTTTTTCGCGCCGAAGGAAGACCCTCTCTGCCTTTTTTCACGCCATGCCCGAGCTTAACGGGCTTCCAGAAGCGCACAACGCCATTGAAGCGGACTTGTCCGCCCTGTTAAAAGACGCCTGCGCCTCATGCCGTATGCTTCAAAGCAGGCTCGACACGCTTCAACGCGAGCAGCTCGATTATTACAGCTTATGGGTGCACCAGATAAAAACGCCCATTGCCGCCATGCGCCTTGCGATAGAAGGAAGCGGGGACGCGGCCTCCCCCGTGCTTTTGCAGGAGCTTTTCAAAATCGAACAATATGCCGATCTTGCGCTTCGTTATGCAAAGCTTGGCGACATTGCCTCGGATCTTATCATCGAGCCTTGCGAGCTTGGCAGCGCCATTTGCGAAAGTGTGAAGAAATTCAGCCTTTTATTCGTATATCAAAAGCTTTCTATCACGCTTCCCGATATCAAAAAAACAATGATTACTGACCGCCGCTGGCTCTGTTTTATTCTGGAGCAGATAATCAGCAACTCGCTCAAATATACCAAAAGCGGCGGTATAACGATAAGCCTTGAAGGTAACGAGCTTACGCTTTCAGACACGGGCATCGGCATAAAACCCGAGGATCTTCCCCGAATATTCGAAAAGGGCTATACAGGCTATAACGGGCGCATAGACTCAAGAGCCAGCGGCATAGGCTTATACCTTTGCAAAAAGGCGGCCGACGCGCTGTGCATCGGCATAACGGTAAGATCAAAGCTTCACCATGGCACAAGCGTTACGCTCAAACTTCCCGAAAACAGCGTTCCTCTCGAATAGCTTACGATTTTGTAAGCTTGTTGTAAGCCCGCCTTATGGCAGCGCTGCCGTTTTCTGCTTTAAAATAGGCGTATCAACAACAGAAAGGAAGATACGCAATGGATCTTCTTAAAGTAAACGACATTAAAAAAGTATATAACGAGCGTCGGGGTCTGCAAAGCTGCACGGCGCTCAGCGGCGTGAGCTTTTCCGTGCAAGAGGGTGAGTTTCTTGCCGTGATGGGGCCTTCGGGCAGCGGAAAGACCACTCTCTTGAACATTATCGCCTCGCTCGACAAGCCCAGCTCCGGCGATATTCTGCTTGAAGGACGAAGCTTTTCCGGCATTCCCGAAAAAGAGCTTTCATCCTTTCGCAGAACGAATCTCGGCTTCGTATTTCAGGATTTCAACCTGCTTGACAGCTTTTCCGTTCGCGACAATATACTTTTGCCGCTGGTTCTGAGCAATATGCCGCCTAAGGATATGGAGGCAAAGCTTCTGCCGGTCGCGGAAAGGCTTCAAATATCGGAGTTGCTGGACAAATATCCATATGAGCTTTCAGGCGGACAAAAACAGCGCGCCGCGATAGGCCGCGCCATAATCACGGAGCCGCGCCTGCTTCTTGCCGATGAGCCTACCGGCGCTTTGGACTCAAAGTCCTCCACCCGCCTGCTGGAGCAATTCGCGGATATAAACAAAAGCGGCAGAACTATATTGATGGTCACCCACAGCGCCATGGCCGCAAGCTGGGCAAACCGCGTGCTCTTTATCAGTGACGGCGCGTTATATTCGCAGATATACCGCGGCGATGATAACAACCGCGCCTTTTTTGAGCGTATCGTCAATACGCTTTCCATGCTGGGAGGTGCCGACATTGGATAAGCAAACTCGCAGCGGCGCTTTTTTTCTGCGCCTCGCATGGCAAAACATAATGCGAAACAAGCGCATATTCGTTCCGTATTACATAGCGTGCAGCATGATAGCCACCGTGTTTTTGCTGATAATCGGGATGATATTTTCTGATACGCTGAAAAATCTGCCCACGGGCGCTACCGCGGTGGGCGTGTTTTCCCTTGGCATCTCCGTGTTCGCCGTGTTCTCCTTTTGCTTTATGGCCTATATAAACAATTTTCTTATCTCGCAGCGCAAAAGAGAGTTCGGACTATACGGCATACTTGGCCTTGAAAGGCGGCATGTTTTTCGCGTGCTTATTTGGGAAAACGCCATAATACTGCTTGCGGGACTTCTCACGAGCTGCATTTGCGCGCTCGTGTTCGGCCAGCTTATATTTTGGGCGCTGCTAAAAGTAATAAGAGCTGTGCCCGGCAGCAGCTTCTCGCTTGCGCCGATGGCGTTTGCCTTTACCTTCGCGCTGTTTCTTCTCATTTTCGCCTATAATGCGTTTCGTTCTTACCACACGATACGTTTGCTCAGTCCCATGGAACTTATGCAGCACACGCAAAAGGGAGAAAAAGAGAGCAGGCTCGTTTGGCCGCTTGCGATTCTCGGCCTTATCGCCCTTTCCATCGCATATTACTTTTCATGGACGATAAAAGAGCCGTCAATGGCGCTGTTTCTTTTCTTCCTGCTCGCGCTTCTCGTTATTTTTGCCACCTTCGTGCTTTGCGATGCGGGCAGCGTGGTTTTGCTGAAGCTTTTAAAGAAAAATCGTTCGTTTTATTATACTCCGGCGCATTTTGTCACTGTTTCGGGTCTTTGCCAGCGCATGAAGCAAAACGCCCGCTCGCTGGCCGTTATCTGCATTCTTTCCACAATGCTCGTCGTTACCGTTTCGGGTACGCTTTCGCTTTATCTTGGTCAGGAGGAAATGCTATCGGGAATGTATCCTTATAATATTTCCGTATCTGTCGCAGGCGAAGTCAGCGATGACGATATAAGGGATTTTGAGCAGAGCATACTTTCCCTCGCGGAAAAGAGAAACGTCTCTATCTCTGCCGACCCTTCCAAGCTCACTCGAACTCCGCCCGAAGACGATCGTTTTCTTCGCAACAATTATATGCCCGAATCCGCACGCTGCGTAGAGCTTGAAAAGCTGATATATTTTGACGGAGTATACCGTTTTGACGCGGAGGGAGATATAGAAGAGTGCATAGCCTTTTCTAACGACATACGAAACGCATATCGCGAGCGCTTCACTCAGATCCCCAAGCTGATCGTCTCTGAGGTCTTCACCACGAGACAGGAAGGCTACGGGCTATATGGCGGCCTGCTCTTCCTTGGCGCGTTTTTTGCCCTGCTTTTCCTTTCGATAACCGTGCTCCTCATTTATTTTAAGCAGATCACCGAGGGCTATGACGACCGCTCGCGTTATGTGCTTTTGCAGCAGGTAGGCATGGATGACGACATGGTGCGCCACACGATAGACCGGCAGGTGCTTTGGATATTTTTTATCCCCCTCGGCTTAACGGCCTTGCATATGGCCTTCGCCTCGCAAATAATAGCGCGAATGCTGCAATGCTTCATGCTGTATGACTGGCTTCTGGTTTTAGGCTGCATCTCGGGAGTGCTGTTGCTTTTTGCGCTAACTTATCTCTTCGTTTACCGCGCTACCGCCAAGGTATATTACCGCATCGTGAAATGGTGAATCCTTTTTGCTTGGAGGGCTACAGCCCTCCAAGCAAAGCATATATCAAGCCGACAACGATGGAAGTGCCTATTCCATATACCAGCACGGGCCCCGCGATAACGAACATCTTAGCCGCGGTGCCAAGCGTCAAGCCCTCGCGCTTGAACTCCATCGCCGGTGATACTATGGAATTTGCGAATCCGGTTATCGGCACAACAGAGCCTGCCCCCGCCCATGCGCCTATCTTGTCGTAAACGCCGACGCCGGTCAATATTGCGCCGATAAATACAAGCGTTATCGAGGTAAAGGCCGAGCTCAGCTCTTTATCAAGTCCCAGACTGTTGCTGCCAAAGTCATTGATAAGCTGACCTATGCAGCATATCAGCCCACCGACAAGAAACGCTCTTATGCACTGCGAAAATGTTTTGGACCTCGGCACAATTTCATTAACGCGCTGCTGATATGCGGCTTCTTCTTTTGTTTTTGCTTTCTTCCCGCTCATATTTTCTCCGTCTTTCCGCTGTGTCCCTCAGCTCTATAGCTGCCGTCCTGATAATAAACCTCGTTTTCCGGCGGATATGCTCCGGCGTTTCCGTCTGCGTCAAGCAAGGGCATATCCACATGAGAGATACTGTTCACAGCCGAGTCCTCCCTGTTTTTTCTTTGCACAAAACGGGCGTTTGCAACAGGAGTCTGCCCTTCTCTTGCCTTTAACAGGCCGAAAAACAGCGCAATGACCGCCAATAACAGAAGCAAAGCTGCGATAAACACAAGCTTTTTTTGTTTTGTCATGCTTTTCTCCTTTCTTTTTTCTACGCTCGTTTTTTACATCCCTTAGTATGCTTCAAAAACGGCATTTTCCATACGGAGACAAGACAAAAATTTTTGAAAGGATCAGCCGCCCGCAACTGGCGGACGGCTGATTTGAAATTGCCTTGGATCTATCGTTTTTTTGCGCGGCCTGCGTATTTTTTCGGCGGCTTTTCTTTTTTAGCCCCGCTTTTTCGCCCTGTGTTGCGTCGCTCATCCGTTCCGCCCTTCTCCGCGCTTTTTTCAAAAGCCGGAGGAAGCAGCGCATCCTTGCCAAAGCCGATAAGATCTTCTCTGCCCGCCTTTATCAGCGCCTCTCTCGCCCTCGCCCGGTATTGCGGCATGAAAAACTGCATAAGCGCCCGCTGCATCTCTTTTTCGCGCGGCGAGCGGGGCACATATACCGTCTCCATCGTCCTTGGATCTAGTCCCGTGTGATACATGCATGTGGATAACGTTCCCGGAGTTGGATAAAAATCCTGCACCTGTTCCGGCCTTTGTCCCGTTCTTTTTAAATATTCGGCCAGCTCAACGGCGGCGCTTAGATCGCTTCCCGGGTGGGAGGACATAAAATACGGCACAACATACTGCTCTTTGCCGAGCTTTTGGTTGATGGCCATATACTTTTGCACAAAACGGTCATAAAGTCCGCGCGCGGGCTTGCCCATATATTGAAGAACGCGCTCGTCAATATGCTCCGGCGCCACCTTCAGCCTGCCGCTGACATGATATTTCGCAAGCTCTTTGAGGAAGCTGTCGTCCTTATCATACATAACGTAATCATAACGGATGCCGCTGCGCACGAACACGTTTTTGACATTGGGCAGAGCGCGCAGCTTTTTAAGCAACGCCACATAATCGGAATGATCCACCTCAACATTAGGACAGGGAGAAAAGCCGAGACATTGCCTGTTTTCGCAGGCGCCGTTTTTAAGCTGTTTTTTGCAGGCGGGCTTTCTAAAATCGGCCGTAGAGCCGCCTACATCGTGTATGTTTCCCTTGAAATTCGGCAGCGCCGCCAATATTTCCGCCTCGCGAAGAAGAGAAGCGTGGCTTCTGCTTTGCACTATGCGTCCCTGATGAAAGGTGAGCGCGCAAAATGAACACGCGCCAAAGCAGCCTCTGCATGAGACCAGCGAGAACTCCACTTCGCCTATCGCGGGGATATGCTCTTTATACGAAGGATGAGGCCGCCGCGTATATGGCAGCTCGTATACCGCGTCAAGCTCTTCCCGGCTCAGCGGCATGGCGGGAGGATTCTGCACAAGATAGCGCCCCGCGTCCTGCTCCTGCACGAGCCGCTTTCCGCGTATCGGATCCTGCTCGCGGTATTGAGCCATAAATGCTCTGCAATATGCCTTTTTGTCCTTTGATATCTCTTCAAAGCCTTCGATCTTTTGATAATCGTATATGCGTGAAAGATCCGGCGTTATCACGCAGGTTCCGGCAATATATGTTATCTCCTCGGCCTTTAGGCCGCTATCAAGCGCGTCGGCCAGCTCGACTATCTGCTTTTCGCCCATGCCGTAGATCAGTATATCCGCACCCGCGTCGCTGAGTATGCTGCGCCGAACTTTATCCTCCCAATAATCATAATGGGCGAATCTTCTAAGGCTTGCTTCTATCCCGCCGATTATTATGGGAAGGCGGCTCCCCTTAAAGGCGCTTCTTATGCGATTGCAGTAAACTATGGTGGCACGATCCGGCCTTGCGCCGCTCTTTCCTCCCGGAGTATAAGCATCCTCAGAACGGCGCTTTTTTGCCGAGGTATAATGATTCACCATAGAGTCCATATTGCCCGCACTGACGAGAAAGCCGAGCCGCGGCGCGGGAAAACGCAAAAAGTCACGATCTGAGTGCCAGTCCGGCTGGGGGATGATCGCCACGCTGTAACCGTTTTGGACTAGGACCCTTGATATTATCGCAGGACCGAAAGCGGGATGGTCGATATAAGCGTCGCCGATTACATAGACAAAATCCGGCCTCTCTATGCCAAGCGCAAGCATTTCGGCGCTGCTCACAGGCAAGGCCGCATTTTCGTTTTCTTCTCTTATACGCATAGCTATAATGTACCGCATCGGGCATAAAAGCACAATGCGAATTTCTATTCAATGACTATGCGATGGGTCTTGCCGTCATCCTTCAGCTTTATTCTTCCCTTTTTCTGCGTGCCCGTCACCCGAACCTCATATAAAGCGCTTTTAAAGCGATAGCGGAAGGAAAAGCTCTCTTTACCCGTGATCGGCGCAACGATAAGCAGATCTCCCCGCCGTTTGATGCCGAAGATGTATTCCGTCCCTATAGCATAAAGCCAGCCTGCCGCGCCTGTATACCACGTCCAGCCTGCCCTCCCCGCGTGAGAGAGCGCGTAAACATCGCCCGCAGCCACATATGGCTCCGCTTTATATCTTTGCTGCCCCTGCGGCGTGGCCGTGTGAGAGACCGGCAGGAGCATTTTGAAAAGCTTTTCGGCCATGGCGTATTTCCCCAGAGCACATGCGCCCATCACTGCCCAACACGCGCCGTGGGTATATTGCCCGCCGTTTTCTCTTACCCCGGGAAGATAAGCCTGAATATATCCCGCTTCGTGCCCTTCCGAGGGAGAAAAGGGCGGGGATAAAAGCTTTAATATGCCGGCTTCTTCATCAAGGAGCATAGCCGCCATGGAGTCAAAGGCTTCTTCGGCGTGCGTAGCCCCGCATATTGCCGCCCATGCCTGAGTTATGCAGTCTATCGCGCAGGATTCGCCGTCTCTTGTTCCAAGCGCGGCGCCGTCGGCAAAATATGCCCTGCGATACCACGCCCCGTCCCATTCGCGCTCGCAGGCTTCTCTTAGCAAAACGGCGCGTTTTCTGCACTTTTCGGCAAAAGCGCGATCGTCGTTTTTTATGGCAAGGTCGGTGAATCTTTCAAGAATATGCAGCAGAAAGAAGCTGAGCCACACGCTCTCGCCCCCGCCCTCGCCAAGCTTATCCATAGCGTCGTTCCAGTCTCCCCCGCCCATAAGGCAAAGCCCGTGCGCGCCGAAGTCCATGCTCTCGATAGCGGCGCGGCAATGCGCATAAAGACTCGCCTTTATGCCCGAATCATACATATTCGCATAAACGTCCTTTTGCTCCGCCGAAATGGGCATATCCTCCAAATAGGATATCTCCGTTTTCAATATCGGCATGTCCCCGCTAAGCTCAAGGTATTCGAGCAGCGCATATGGCAAAAACAGCCTGTCGTCGCGAATATGCGTTCGCACGCCTATAACGAACTCTTCTCCCGGATGCCACCAATGCAGCACGTCTCCCGCCTCAAACTGCTTTGAAGCGCAAAGCAGTATTTGTTTTCTCAAGCGCTCAGGATCTATAAGCTTTAGCGACATGGCGTCCTGAAGCTGATCGCGAAAGCCTATCGCGCCGCCGCACTGATAATAAGCCGTTCTCGCCATGATGCGGCTGCTCAGCACTTGATACGGGAGCCATTCATTCAGCATAGCGTCAAGAGAAAGCTCGCCCGTGCTCAGCTTTAGAACATCGAGCCTGTCCTCCCATTTGGCTTTCGCAAGCGTGAAGGCCGCCTTTGCCTGCTCCGCCCGCGGAAGTTCCCCGGGCGCTTCCCCGCCGCCAAGCAAAAGCAGCAAAACCTTTTTTTCGCCCGCCGCCAGCTTTAGTGACGCCCGCAAGGAGCATCTTGACCGCGCTATGCCGCAGTCCGCCTCGCATTCCTGCGCTCCGCTCAGCGCCATATAGCCGCGTTGCTCCTCCCTTACGTTATAAACGCGCAAAACGCCATTGCTATATTCGCTTAGCACCGCCTCGTTATGCGGAAGATCGCCCAGCCGCCACGCCACCTCATATTGAAGTTTCAGGCTTCTCTCTCGCATCAAGGGATTTTCAAGCTCCAGCCATGTATACTTCAGCGGCATAGACGCATCCACAAACACATTCATCCGCATATAAAGTGCGCGGGCTCCGGAAATGAACGAGCTGTAGCCAAAGCCGTGCCGAACGCACAGGGGAGCCTCGTCTCTAAGAGGATTCCATCTCTCTTTGCTCTCGCAGTCCGTAAATATAAGCTGCTCGGTTTGCGCATCCGCAACGGGATCGTTATGCCACGGCGTAAGCTTTTTCAGACGGCTGTTTTCGCCCCAGGTATAGCCGCCTCCGCGCTCGCTCAAGAGTGTGCCGAAGGAATCATTGCATATTATATTGCACCATGGCAGCGGCGTGTGCGCGCCCGCCTGCAAAAGCATGACATAGCTGTGATCCGCGAGGTCAAATCCGTTTTCCCCGCTTATCCCCGCGGGCTTTCGCACCGCAAAATCATCCCGCCTCGTTTTATCCGCCGCAAGCTCCGCATTCTTTTCGCTTCTTCCCTCTCCCGGCACGGGAGCAAAGCGCGTTTCCAAAGTTTGGGCGTCCATTTCGAGCATACAGGCCGCCTGCAACATTGCCGCCGAATTGGAGGAAAGGTCGTAAGCGTGAAGCAGATGCACATGCGCCGAGCACAGCTTTTCAAGTTCTTCTCTCAGCTCGTTGCGATATTCGCGTGGATA
Source organism: uncultured Oscillospiraceae bacterium (assembly GCA_964408655.1). Classification (GTDB taxonomy): domain Bacteria; phylum Bacillota; class Clostridia; order Christensenellales; family CAG-138; genus JAQVRG01. Next base: position 12,642 of record CAYPAH010000024.1, read on the forward strand.
TTCGCCTATTATCACAGCGTCGCATTCTTCGCCTCGCGCTTCCATATAAGCCACGAACGCGGCAAGCAGCTTTGCCGTGCGCAGATGATTCCATATGCCGCATCTCAGCAGAACGATAGGCAAGTCGCCCGATATACCCAGCGCCCAAAGCGCCGCGACGCCGCCGCTCGCAAGCGGAAGTCTGGTTTTTGTGGCTTCGCGAAGCAAAAGCCTCGCCGCCATCCTTTCAAAAAGATCAGCCTTTCCTCTTTCAAGCCCCGCAAAATACAGGTTGCTTTTCGCCTGCGCTCTCGCATATTCCCACGGGTTTTCCTCGCGCAGGGCGAAAGCGTCGTGCATCGCCGTGCTTCTATCCCTTGCAAAGCCAAGCACGAGCCTGAAATTCTGCGCGTCTCCGCCCTCCAGACTGAATTCCGCCCTTATGTGGCATACCGGCTCTATCGGTGAAGCAAGCTGAGTATCAGGCAAAGGCTCGCGCATGGCTTCAAGCTGCGTCTTCCCCCGCCCGGGAGAAACGAGCCTGTCCGTGCAAAAACGAAGCTTTGCCCCTTCGAGCAGACAATATAACCATGCCCCTTCTTCACCGGGCGCGTTGCGGCGCGCGAAAAGCAATACGTTTTCTTCGCTCTCGGCGTCTATACGCAGCTTTTGAAATGCCGGATGCGCCATATCCTGCGCCTGCGAGGCGAGACAGGGCTCAAAAAACACGCCGAGGCTCAGGCTTTTGTTTGTTTTGCCATGATTCGCTATTTTTATATCGCGTACCTCTCCGTTGTGCTGGGCGCTGACGCATATTCTCATCATCGCCCCAAGCTCGCCTTCGTTTTTTTCAAAGCATACCTCATAAGGCAAAAACCGGCTTGAGGCGTTTTCTCCCAGTCCGCATATTTCCCAGACCGAATCCTGCGACGAAATATACACCCTTAAACCGTTTTCAAAGTCCTCCTCCCCCAAGGAAGGCCGCCAGCGGGTCAGCATCGTTTTTCCGCAGCGGCTAAAGCCGCCGCCCCCTTCGCTGATAAAGCTCAAATACTGCCCGTTGCTCAAAAGCTGAGTTTCGGGAAAAGCGGCCTGCTTTCCGGCGCGGGGAGGAAGCTCCTTGCTCTCTTCACGTTTTTCGTTGCGCTTGAGGGGCTTTATCGGCACGGACAAAGGCATTTTTTCTTCGAGCAAAAGCCTTGCGGCGCGCATTTCGGGCGTCTGCATAAAGCGCCTTCTTACCGAGCCATCGCGCAAAAGATCGGCTATCGCGCAGATCCCCATTCCCTGATGATGCGCCATGTAGCTTTTGATTATTTTAGCTTCGCCTCCGGTTCTTGACGCTTCCATATCCACCGCCTCAAACATGCCGTATTCCCCGAGCGCGCCTATTTCCTTCAGCTTCATCAGGTTTTTTACAGCCTTGAGCGGCGCGCAGCAAAGCGCGAGAAGCGTGGCGTACGGCGCTATCACGTCCTCCTCGTCCTTATCGCAAAGAGAGAGCGCGCGTATTCCAAAGGGAGCGTACTGATAATACATCCGCCTGTCAAAGGCATAATATGCGCTCTCCGAAACTCCCCATATCTTGCTTTTTCCCGCTTTTGCGATCTGCGTTTGAACCGCGCCCACGCAGCTTTTTTGCAAAAGAGTGCCCGGGACCATTCCGGTAAAAAGAACCGGAAGAAGATATTCAAACATCGTTCCGCTCCAGCTCACCAGCACCCGCTCGGTGTTCAAAAGCCTTCCAAGGCTATACCAGTGCCGCTTTTCCACCTGATTCATAGCTATCGCCGCGAAACTCAAAAGTCTTGCTTCACTAGCGAGCAGGTCGTATCTAGAGGGCGAGAGGCTTCCGCTGCGGCTGTCATAGCCTATATAAAACAGCCTTGATCTATCGTCATAAAGATATGTGAAATCAGCGCATAGAGCCAGAGCGCGAAGCCTTTGCGCCAGACTCTCCTGCTTTGCGGCCATCACTGCCTCTGAAGCCGCAAACATGGCGCAAACAAAATTTCCGCTGTCTACCGAGGACACATAGGCCGGCTCGCAGGGGAGCATGGTGTTTAGATCATACCAGTTATAAAGATGCCCGTGCCATTTATCCAGCTTTTCAAGCGCCCCCGCCATTTTGGATAAGCGCATGTGTAAAGTGGCCGTATCGATAAAGCCAAGGTCATGCGCGGCGACGGCGGCAAGCGCGGCCATGCCGATATTCGTGGGGCTCGTGCGCATAACTGGAGGCTTTGCCGGACTTTCCTGCACATTATCCGGCGGCAGATAAGAAGTCTTTTCAGAGGCATATCGCTCAAAAAACTGCCATGTGCGAAGCGCTATATCCATAAGAAAGCTGCGCTGAGCCTGCGCAAGCGCGGGTCTTTTGCTTTTTTGATCGAGACCTCTAAGGCAAAAGGGAGCAAATATCCACATGATCGCAAATATCATGCAAAGCGGCTCAAAGCCCGCGACAAGAAGCAGGGCAACTCCCGCGAGAGGACAAATAGCGTAAATATTGAAATAAGAGCCCGCCCCCTTCACGCCTCCGCCGCTTTGCTGCGCCGCAGTCTGCCATTCGAGCATATGCCTATGAGAAAAGCTCAGCCTGTAGAGCGTGCGTATTATCGCGTCGGCGCTCTTCCACGCGGCATAGGGCAGCAGCATAAGATCGAGGATCGCTCTTCTTATAAGAGGCTCTCTTTCCGCAAGCAAGCCTTTTTTATCTCCGCCTCTGCTAAAAAGAATGCCCAGAAGATCAATGAGCGGATCGAAGAAAATAAACAAAACCGCCACGAACGCGAATCTCCACGACATAAACGTCAGCGCAAATATCACGGCAAGGCTGGCGCAGGGCTGAAACGAGCGGCGAAGATTTTCTATCATCTGATATTTTGAAAGAGGACGCGCGGCCATTATAAAAGGAATAAGCTGCCAGTCGCCTCTTATCCAGCGGTGAAGGCGCTTCCACCATGCCTGGCAGTTTGAAGGCTCCGCATCATAAAGCGCCACGTCGCCCATAAGCGCCGCGCGCGCACGGCTTCCCTCAAGCAGATCGTGGCAGAGCACGGCGTTTTGCGGTATTTCCTCGGAAATATCCAAATAGCTCTTTATCTCCCAAACGCCCTTGCCGCCAAATATCCCGCTGCCGAACACATCCATATAGAACTCCGATACGCAGCAGCGGTAGCTTTCTACGCCCGGATCTCCCGCCGCTATGCGCACAAAAGCGCTTTGAGCCGCGCCAGAGGCGGTGTTTCGCATAACCGGAAAAATAATGCCGTAGCCGCGCTCTATCCTGCCCGCCTTATCCCTGACGGGACGGTTGAGCGGATGTCGCACCGCGCCGACAAAGCTTTGAAGCGCTTCAAGCGGCAATATCGTGTCCTCATCAAGAGTAAGAACATATTCCTCGTGCGGAAGCTCTCCGCTGCGGAGCAAAAATGGAGAATCATCTCCGTTTGAGAGCAAACGCATGAGATCCTCTAAAGCGCCTCGTTTACGTTCGCGTCCCATATATATTCCATCCGCTTCGTGAAAGCTGCGTTCGCGAATAAGAAAATAGAAAATATCCTCTCCTTGCGCGTATTTTTTATTAAGGCGGGCAGTCTCATCCCTTGCCGCATTCAGCAAGGCCTCTTCTTTTTCGCTAAGTCCGCCATCCTTACTGTCCTTAAAATCGCCTATCGCCGCGAAGCAGGCTCCCGGGAGGGGATTCGCAAGATAGTGCGTTTCCATCTGCAAAACGGCGTTTTCCAGATTTTTCTTATCAGCGAGCAGAACGGGTATCGCCACCAATACGCCGCCGCCATCGTTCACGCTTATCCGGGGAATGAAGCTTCGCTGTGAAAAGCGCAGAAAAATGCGTATCGCCAGCGTGTTCGCAATAGCCCACGCAGCAAATATCAATAGCAGCGTCCACGTGCTTTGCCATGCCCAAGTTATTATCAGCGCCGTCAGCAAGACTTGCAAAGCAACGAAGGCGGCCAGCTTTTGCCCTTCGCTCAAACGGTATAACTTTTTATCCGGCCGAAGCTGGGATTTAAGCTCAGCCTCACCCTCATCGCAAATATAATAGCCCACATGCGATAGATAATCCTGCCGCCCTTCGCAAAGATAAAGCGCGTTTTCCGCGACCACGGTCTCCGCAACGCGCAGATTTTTTGCAAGCATCGCGACGCGCCCGCGGTAATAAGAGCGCGAGGGCGCATCCATGGCTGAATATATCTCATCCCGTGAGAGTATTCTTTCGACCATTGAATAGCT
>CAYPAH010000024.1:16887-18276 GCA_964408655.1 uncultured Oscillospiraceae bacterium
GAAGCTGGCCTCCGCATCCCACAGCTCAAGATAGCGAAGGTCTGCAATGCAGCGCTGAAGCGCCTGATATGTATGCGCTTCGCGCTTATGCAGGCTTTTTTCAAGCAAAATGCGTATTCGCTTTAAAAGGCTTACCCTGAGCATATCGGAAAACACCCAAAGCTCGCGCATATATAATGGCGATATCCCCTGATATGCCTCAAGAAGTTCCGCTATCATCGCGTCGTGCAGCGGTCTTGCGCTGATTATGGCGGCGACATGATAAATGCGCGGCATACCCATTCCTTCGCCATAGGCTCCGGCCGGAAGATCGCGCGGACAGCTTTCCCTAAGCTCCTCCGTAAGTCTCAGCGCCTTTTCCACCACATATAGATCCGCGCTGAAAAGCTTATCGGCGCAAAGCTCTTTATAAGCTGAAAGCAGGGCGCGTTTATCGGCGTTGAACTGCGAAAAGAACTGGGCGCTTTCTTTTTTTCTCCATCTGCGCACAGGCATTGCCGCAAGCCGCTTAAGGCGCGCCGCGGTTTCATCGTTAGACTTATTATCGGAAAGGACGGCATATGTGTTTATCGAATGCTTCATGCCGATAGTATGCGCATAAAAAAAGAAAATCCTTGGTCAAAGGATCTTCTTTTTCATTTAGCTTTTGCTTTATTGCGCCGAGATCAGCTCCAGCGTGCCTTCAAGCAATTTTATATTGGCGTCTATCGTGTCGATATAGACCTTTTCATTTACTGTGCGGGCGTTTTCGATGGTTGGGCCGACGGCCGCGCAGCTAAGTTCGGGATTTTTCGCCATGAAATAGCCGCATTCCGATCCCGCGTGTACGGGTTCGATTTTCATTTCGCTGCCGGTCTGCCGCTTATAAGCCGAGCAGATCAAGGCAACGAGCTTGTTATCGGCATTCGCCGCCCAGCCGGGGCTGGAGCTCATCTGGCGCATCGTGCAGCCGCAGATAGAAGAGAGCATCTGTAATTTTTCCTTTTGCTCTTCGGCAATGATCTGCACGGAGCTGCGCGTATGAACTTCGAACCAAAGCTCGTTTTCAGAGAGCGTCAGCAAGCCAATATTCGAAGAGCTTTCCACTATCCCGCTGCCGTACGCGCTCATGGTATTTATTCCGTCGGGACAGAGATAGAGCATATCGCAAAATGATCTTCCTATGGGAATATAGAGCACCTGCGAAGGAAGTGAGCCGAGCTTTGTGCAGGTAAATACAGCCTGTTCTTCTATCTTGCCATAGCGCTCGTTAAAAGCCTCGACCTGAGCTGTAACCACGTTTTCAAAAGCTTCCGCATCGGCGTCGTGTATCACTAAAGTGAGTTTGGCCTCCTGAGCTATGGCGTTGCTCGCGCTGCCGCCGGAAAACGCCGCTATTTCGGGCATGAG